>PMJC01000118.1 GCA_003157235.1 Methanosarcina sp. | reverse complement strand
AGCCAGAACAGCGACTGTAGGGACAAGATCAGGGGTTGCCCCGGCATCAAAGGTGATAGCTTTTAAATGTTTACCTCCTCTGACAGTTACAGTACCAGCTTCTTTATCCCATGTTATATCTGCTCCCATTTGTTTCAGAGTTTCAATAATCAGCTTATCCCCTTGTTTAGAGGGATATAGATTTTTGACTGTAACTTTCGACTTGTCTGTCAGAGCTGCGGCTGCAAGAAGATAAGAAGCGGAAGAAAAGTCACCGGGAATTGTATAGTCTTTGAGATCATATTTTTGTTTCCCGGGGATAATGAACCTAGTTCCATTGTTACTGTCCGTTGAAATTTTAGCTCCTGCCATTTCAAGCATCTCAATTGTTATGTCCACATAGGGTTTTGACTTCAATTTCCCTATAATCGAAAGAGTGGTGCTATTTTCTGTAAGCGGGCAGGCTATAAGAATGGCGGAGATGAATTGAGAACTGATAGATCCGTTAATATTCACCCCAGCCCCTTTAAATCCACCTTTGACTACAAGCGGAGCTCTCTCGTTTCCTTTAGTGGAACAGGCGCTGACACCCAATTTGTTGAGAACATCAAGAAGAGGCCCATTTGGTCTGGTGCGCAGGGAGTTATCTCCAGTGAGCACTGTGATTCCATCAGTAAGGCCTGCAATTGCTGTCATGAAGCGGAGTGTTGTCCCTGAATTTGCAGCATCAATTACATCTTCCGGAACATTGGGTTTTCCATTAACTCCATGAATTATGAGATTTTCTTCCTCCCTTTCAATCAAGGCCCCGAACATCTCTGAAGCACGGATTGTAGCGAGGGTATCGGCGGAAATCAGAGGGTGACGTACAATTGATTCTTTCGAAAGGGCTGCCAGGGTTATAGCCCTGTGAGTATAACTCTTTGAGGGTGGAGCAAAGACTTCCCCTTTAATTGATGATTTGCTAATAGAAACGCGCATATATATAGCTCTCCGACTTTTATTTTAAACTTTTTTTCAAAATTCAGGTGGCTTGTTTGTGTTTTTTTGTTAATGATTATACATTTAGTTTTAGGAATTCAATTCACAACTTGTACAATACTTTCCACCATGTATAAACCATTGTCATAGGAATGAGCTGAAATGCTGATAACGGTTATCGTACCGTGTGTTGCTTTTCTACTCTGTCAGCGCATTTATTAGAGGAGGTTCGAGAGTTCATTATGATTTACGAGGTCAGCTCTTGCGACCTAATTTCTTCTGGAAAAATAATTATATGTGCCCTCTCATCCCTTATCTCAAAGTTATCGAGTGTCATGAAAGGGACCTCCTCAACTCTTGTGTCTAAAGGGGTGATCCATGTAACTGCTATTTCCTGCCTGGATGTGGGGCTTTCCTAAAATTTATTAATCATATCTTCTATCTGGTCTGTTTTTCAGTTCCAGTTAAGAAAGCTCTGTCAGTATGTGTATTTAAAATCCTGTGTGTAATCATTCACTCTTTATTCTTAAAACCAAGTCGATAAAGTTGGCTTTGCAACTGTCTCCATATTTCTTCTTTCAGTTATCAACAATTTTTTTCCTGAATGATTAGACTTTGGTACTGTCTGGTATGTACTTAGGAAACCAATAAATTTCATGAAAGGAATTCTATAATACATTGTTTCTCAAGAGCAAATTCAGTAGAGTTTTCATGAGTAAAAATTATTGTTAAGAGATTTAAACTCTCTAATACTTTAATTCATAGGAGTTTATAGAAATTCTCTAAGATATTAATGTTTTTTTATTGAGTATAGTGAAAAGATTTTATCAAATAATGACATTATCAACTATTTGAAATATATATGCTTTAAAATTAGTAAAAGGTACTTTTTTGAGTTGACGGAATAGGTATTGATGGTGATCATATGCATCTTTTCGTTGGTCTGAACCAATATATTATCCTTCAAGAATGATGCAGATTATATAAATATATCACAGCAAGAAAAATCTTTAAATAATAATCTGAGATTAAAAACATCTTTTGTATGGTGAACTTTGGAATGCTGGAGGCTGCATTGGAACTGTGGTTAATGATACAACTTCTGATTTAATTAGAAAGAATGTTGAAATTAAGGAAAACAGAATGAAAAAAAATCTATAAATAAATTAAAATATTTGATTTGAATAATTCCTTTATTCAAGATTTTGGGTGCGAACATACCCAGTTACTTGAAGCTAATTGCGCTATTGCAACGTTTATTTTATTCTGATTTTTAAAAATGGTTTTGAAGTTGGTGAGATTCAAAATTACTGTTCGAGGCATATTTATATATATCAATACATATTATACTCACAAGTCGCATTGTATAGGTCCTTGCACGAGGTGATGGGAAATCCTGACTGTGAGTGTACAGACAACCCCAATGCGGTACAACAATAGTGTGACATTGACCGACACGAGGGTAACTGAAAGTGACTGTGGAAAACCAGAGAATGAACTTTCGGAGTTAGTGCGTTCGGGCTACAACACTATTCTTTATGGTTTCAAGGGTTCCATTTGGTAAGTTCAATACTTCGCTAAATATCTCTCTTCCACTTTTATTCCATCCATCTACCTAATGAACTTCACCATTAGCCTAACCCTTATTTTTAGTCTCAGTCATTCCTCAATGAGAAATACAAACATACCAAATCTGAACTTTTCTCATCTATGGATGTATATCCTCGTTTGATACTCTTAGAATGTTTTTCTGGAGGTTTTCTTATGTGTTTTTTCGCAGGCATATACATTTTAGCATAAATATACAATGTTAATATTTTTAGATGAGGTGCTTAATCTAACCATATTTTTTATGTTGTATTGTAAGCTACGAAGTGATGGAGGTTACATTGGAACTGTGGGTTATGGCACAACGTGGGATGTAATAAAAAACCATGTTGAAAATCAGGTAAATAAGAGGAAAAAAGCATAATCGGAAAATTAAAATATTTGATTTGAGATAATTTCCTCTATATTAAGGTCTTTGAGCAATTTTGCTTAGTTTTGAAATTGGTATTGTTTCATTCTATTGGATAAGTTCTTTATGTTTAATATTTTAAGATGGTCGAATACGTATGTTTCACACGTAAATATTGTTACGGTTTTGAGATAGGCTGGACTAAATATTTCTGATTACCCCTAATAAATGTATAAAATAATCTATCATTTGTAAGTAAACCATTTATCACAGAAGATTTCAATAAATTTCTGATTTTCATGATTCGTTTATATATTACTAATAAACATATCATGAATTTTAGGGGTTTATCAAAATCCGCTTAAAACTTAGCTATTAAAGTTTAGGAAAAAATATTCATAGTGCCATTATTTAAAATTTGATGGATAAGTTATTTGAAAATCATTTTCTTTAATTATTGGCTTTGATTGTATTTTTCTTCCAAAATGTCTTGAAAATTACACATTTTTCACAACTCAAAACCAACATTTTTAGATTTATTTTTAGTAGCTAAATAATTACATTAAATCAGAATAAAAGCAAGAATTTGTCTTTAATCGTAACCTGGACACGTAGGTATAAAGGCTTTCTACATCTTTAATGTCTTTATGACACATCAGCTTCATTTTGTGGCGTATCTGAAGTTCAGGTTTCAAACCAAAATTTTCGAAATAGCCTGAAAGCTTAACAGCCAGTAAATCACCCCGTCTATCCCAATCTGTTAGTACGACTACTTCATTTCCAATTTTCGCAACCGTCTCTGTAAAATTATAAATAGAGTCGTTGGTTGCAAGCTCAAAATTGCCTTCAATTCCAAGCCTTCTCAATGAAAAGATATCTCTTTTCCCTTCCACGATGATAATTGCTCCCCTTCCTGAATACTCTGAAAGTTCGGATAGCAACTCTTCAATTTTTTCAAGTTTTTTTCTGTAAATTTCAAGATCAACCACGGTGTTATATAACCTTCTCCTATATATTCAATAGTCCGGATAATAAGATGCTGAAATTTTACTTTTTAAAATCGGGGAAAAATTACTCTTAAAACTATCCTATTTCAATAGGCCGTTTGTCATTTTTTAAAATAGGGCGCAAAAATAGAAACCGCTTGTTGGTAAGAAATTCCTTTTATTAGTAAGGATTTTTTACGACTTGTTATTCCACTGGAGAGCCGAATATCCGAATTACTAATCCCAAAGAGTCTTGCAAAACATTCGATCAATTGTTCGTTTGCTTTTCCCTGATGGGCATTTTTGGTTATCTTTACTTCAATTCTCTTGCGCCATTCGTTGTAACCACTCGGAACTGAGATCAAACTGGAACCAGGAATGACTTCGATATCAACAATAATACCAGAATCCAAATCTTTTATTGCCTCTTCGAAAGACATATTTTTACCGTTTTGAAGGGATACTATAAATCAATAACTGATCAACGATCAGAGTAAAGGAATTTTCTAAATAGTGAGCAGTAATCATATTTAGGGTAAGAGATGTGGATATCCATTGATCAAGCAACTTCGGTAAGTCACTAATTTTTATTCGCAACAAACAATGCCTTAATATTATTCTTATATAAGGTGGAAACGTATCCAATGTATTTACCATTATATTAAATCCAGTGGCACGACAATTTAATTATTATTCGTCTTAATAAATTCTGAATCCTATTACATTCCAAAACATTCACTTTGGCCCAATGTCACTTAAATAGAGATCAGAGTAATGGATATTGAATGTAATAATATGCGGATATGCGATGTTGAGACTCCGACTCATTGCGTGGTTGCATGGCCTGGAGAGAAAAAAGGAGAACAAAAAAGAGATAGACTGGAAACTTAAGAGGAATCATGCTGATGGGAAACTGTTCATGTATTCTATTCAATAATTAAATTGTCAACATGTTAGATATAGTCTTAAAATAGAATTAAGGTAGAAAAAATGTATTGATGCTTATTATAAGCTTTCAAATATTATTTAAATATTAAGGTGGATTCCTATTTACTTCTTATTTTTTTCTTTGTGGGGACCCTGTTCAAATCTTTCTCGCTGATTTTTTTATGTGATTCAATTTCATCAACTAACATATATTATAACAAAAATCTGTGCACAATATCTTAGATTCACTCTCTGAACGATGGTGACAAAATTTTTTCCTTCTTAGGAGATCTTTTAATTACTGCAAAAAATCGTTCATTTTTAACTTTTTTGAGCTAATTTCCTTGTTCCTTAATATATCTCTTATTCCCAGGGGGTGTTCGTTTACTATTCTTCTCATTGTTGCATCATAACCTTTTGATTTTGCTCCAAAGTATCCCCTGTCTCTACAAACCGTTTAGTTTTTTTATGATAAATATACACTCGAATCACGAAGTGATACAGTTGTTGTTTTTGAATTTGCTGATAAGATTTAATTCCTGCCTATTATGCTATGAAATTTACAATCAAAATGTAACCTATAACTCTTTTTGGTTTATTTCCATCTATGTTTCTCCTTTTTTTGCCTAATTTTATCGATGTTCACTTGCTTTTGCGTGTTGAATCTTGATGGATAAAAATAGAATCCTGAATCATTCCTTTTTTTATTTTCAAAAACAAGGCAATCAAGTTGGCTTTGCAACTGTCCCTCGATTTCTTCTTCATTTCAGTTATCCATAATCCTTTTCGGAATTACTGATTGTGTTATTGCTTGGTATGTACTCAGGAAAATCAAGAAATTTCCCAAAAGAAATTCGATCAATACATTGTTTATCAATTTCAAAGTTCGAAAGATAATGCTATTGCTGTGAAACAATCATTTTAAGCATAATGATTACTTCATATCTGCCTCAGTAAACTGTTTTGTTAAAATATCTGGACTCTAAAATGATAAGAAAAGATTCCCAATCAATTGAGATATAAATTTCAGTAAGTTTATCTCCAATTTATTGAAGACATTTTTATTCTTATTTAAAAGCAAAATCGGTAAGAGTTTTCATGAGTAAAAATTAGTGTTAAGAGATCTACACTCTCAAATACTCAAATACTAATGAGGTTATCGAAATTCTCTGGAATCTATTTGCTTTGAGATTGGTAAAGGGTATGATTTTAATTTTAATGTAATCTGTACAAATGTGATAATGTACATTTTTTCGTTGGTTCTAAACCAAAATATTTTACTTCAAGAATGATGTAGATTAAAGAGGATTTGAATAACGCAATAATTTAGTTATATGCTTATGAATGGTGCATCAATGCTCTTGAAAATAAAATGTGTATCAAACTCCTCTATAATAAGTATCACAGCAAGAAAAAACTTTAAAGAATACTCCTAGATTGAAAACAAGTTATCTGGTGTTGAATTGTGGAGTGATGAAGATTATACTGGAACTTTTGGTTATGTCCCCATTTAATATATAACTAAAAACGGTGTTGAAAATCAGGAAGGAAAAGAAACATAGTAGATAATTAAAATATTTGATTTTGAATTATCCGTTTATACCCTGAGTAGTGATAAGAACAAACCAGTTGTTTGCAGTGGTGTTTGGTACTAAACTGTGATTTTTTTCCCATCAGTTAGTACCCAGAAATATCTTTTGCACAAAAATAAATTTCTTCTGACTGATTTTTGGCAGGCTGAACAGTTCTAAATTTATATGAAAATTTAGTAGGAAAAGTTTTAGTCTTTGTGAATCTGATTCGAAGTTTCCCCTTTCTCCTGAATCATTTATACACTTTGTGGACTTTTTTGATGATTGAATGTTCGATCTAATTCCGGATATTTCGAAAACTTGACAGCCAATACTTCAAACATTTTATGTCTTGGGCTGATTATGATTATATGAGCAGGAGGATGAATTTTTTTTAACCTACTAATTGCTGCACCTGCATGATTATTCAATTCTACTAGTGCTGCAGAGTTACATTTTGATCTAAGTGATACTCCCATTATGCTTACAAGGAGTTCATCAGCATAATTAGGTTCTATGCATTTGGGGGTAGCTGAAAATTGAATGTGTCCGTATCTTTCTAGGTCATGTAATGCTATTTTCACTTTGTCCGAGTCATCCGCCCGGACTAATGCAAATGATTTCATTTTTTACATACCTCCAATCTGGAGTTTCCCCATCTCGATATGGATCTACCCCTATTATAATCTTTGCATATGAGAGAGGCTCTTGAAAAGCTGGATTTTCCATAAATAGTGACATCTTAATCACATTTATAGTGTTCTAATCTACCTGTTCTCGAGGACATAATCTCTTCTTAATCTTTTTTCTCATATGAAGTGTCTTCACAAATTATAAGGGTTGTTTGTAACTTCTATTTTCAAGATTTCGTATGCGCTTCCGGGTAATAAAGTAGCATGTTTTATAGTTATATGCAACCTATATATATTCGTTTTGAAATAATATTTTCTCATTTAGTAACTTTTTTGAAATCGTATTTTGTTGTAAATACAATACTTCACCAACTGGCCCAATTAACTCGTAAAATGCCACATTTTTTACGATTTTCACAGAAAAGTAATGTTGAATATTGATTTTTATTCTTTCATGGTATCCTTTTCAAGTTCAAGTTGATGGTGAAAATCATAAAAATGTTCAGTTGAAATTCATTGATTATACATTGTTTTTAATGTTTATATATGTATTATTTCAGATAAATGCACAGAACCTTGATTAACTTAGATCCCAAGTTCGTCAATGATCTATTATGGATCTAATCATAAAATAAAGAGGGATATATCAGGCCAGTTGGGTAAGACGGCGATTATAATTTTTTCCTATTGTATTAGATGGCACTATGATTATGAGATTACGTGGTTAGGTGATGTTTTTCTAGTTTCATGTACTACATAGCTTCCATTCTTGTCACCAGAATATTGATCATCTGTGAATACAGCAGCAAATCCATACTTTTTGACACTTTGATTAAAGGCTTAAATTTGTTCAGCAAACATTTGGTGATTTACTTATTTTAACAGCTTTAAGCTAGTTTTCTTCAGATGATTGTGTAACGAGCTTTCCATGATATTCTTTAACCTATTCTTTGAATTGAGTATGTATGGATACCCTCTGAATAGTCATTGATGCTAGAACAGTGAAATAGAGTTTCTGAGATGGCTTTAATAAAATAGAAATTGGAATATTTTTGATCAGAGTTATGACAACAGACATTCGTTCTGGAAACTATCTATTCAAATAAAAAAATATTATAATAATTATTTTAGATAATGAAATATTTGATCCTAGCGAAGAAAAATGACTATATATATCTCAAAATGGAGGTATTTGTTTGGTACCATAATCAACGATCCTATTGCCTGCTATAAATTTGTTTGATTTTATTCAGATTTGCATAATTTATTTAGGAACTGATAAGATTCTGAACTATAAGCTCCATAGATAATTTTATGCATTACTATTGTCTATATAGATCTTGTTAAATTAATTAGAACAACTTTAGGGGGATTATTTATTACTAAGGATAAAAGAAAAGTTCAGTTTACTGGAAATTCTACTTATATTGTATCTCTCCCCATTAAATGGGTAAGGGATATTGGCCTTGAAGCTGGGGACACACTTACTCTTACACATATGCCTAACCGAACTCTAATTGTTTCTTCCAGTGATATCTCCAGAGAACAAGCTGCTATCAAAGCAACAGTCGATTATATTCACTCAGATGGTGCGGAAAACAATCTCCGAATTCTAATTTCTCATTATCTTGCTGGTTATAATTCTATCAGGTTGACCACCAAAAAAGGTTTTAGTGCTAATGATCGTAAGTTTATCAAGGACTCAGTGCGTCAGAAATTGATAGGTCTCGAACTTGTGGAGGAATCTAGGAACGACTTGGTTTTCCAGTGCTTGCTTAATTACAATGATCTTCCTCTGTGCAGGGTAATCAAAAACATGTATGGACTTGTACTTTCCATGCTTGAGGACTCCATGACTGCCCTGAGAGATCGCATTGAGGAACTTGCTGAAGATGTCATCCAGAGAGATGATGATGTGGATCGTTTCTATCTTCTTGGTGTCCGCCAGCTCAAAGCCTCAATTGAGGATATCGAACTCTCTAATAAGATAGGGATTCGACATCCAAGAGAATGCTTGGGGTACAGACTTATTATAAAGAGTATAGAGCGTGTGGGAGACCATGCTGTAAAAATAGCTAAGAATGTCCTGAAAATGGATGCAGGGATAAATGCTGATGATCCTATATTTAAAATGGCTGAAATTTCACGAAAAGTTTTCGAAAGCTCAATAGGTTCAATGGAAGAAGAAGACCTGCAGGTTATCAATAAAATTGTTGTGGAGGCCAAGAAAGTTTCCCAATTTGGTGTTTCTCTAGAGTCACGACATGACGAAGATTTATGTACTGTTGAACTTAGTATGATCCTTGAGAGCCTACGAAGGGTAGCTGAATATAGCGCCGATATTGCAGAAATTTCAATAAATATGAATGTAAAGCAGATCTAAACCTGAAAATTTTGGGTTAAGATTTTTCTTAATTTATACTTTTTTAACATAACTGCATTTAGGAATCGATATTTTTAGTGTAGCTTGGCTATGTATCTGGCATTCGAAAGAGTGAGAGTAGATTCGATAGTTAATGCGTTTGGTTCTGATAATTTTTCAATCTTTTTAAATCTTCTATTTTTAGACGAATTTTTCAATCTAATTCATTCCAGTAGTATATTTTAAGACTCGACAAACTTTTGAAAAATATGGTTTAATTTCCAAAAATGCAACCAAAGCTATTTGTTATCTAAAACCTTAAACCATGCCTATGGATTTTCAGATCTTGGATGCAGATTATGAAGTCGTTAATGACAGTAGCCCTGTCATCCGCCTCTTTGGCAGAGGAGCGGATGGAAATAGTGTTTGCTGCTTTGTCCCGGATTTTGAGCCTTATTTTTATCTCAAAGCTTCTGGAGACCTGCATGCCTTATCAAGACTTATAGAGGATACTTTTGACCAAGTCAAAAAGGTGGAAATAGTAGAAAAATTCGAGCCTATAGGGTATCAGAAATCAAAAAAAAAGATTCTCAGAATTACTACCCGTCTGCCAAGGGACGTGGCAGAAATCAGGACTGAGGTTCTTAAAATACAGGGAGTCTTGAGAGCTGAAGGCAAATGGGAAGTTTATGAGAGTGATATCCTTTTCAGAAATCGTTTTTTAATTGACAGAGGCCTTGGTGGTATGGTCTGGATTTCTGCTGAAGGAAAGCCTGTACAACCTACTCGATACTTAAGGGCAGGTTATGCAGGCAATTCTTTTTGTGAGAACTATGCGTGCGATTCTGCAGTACTCGCATTCGGGTTGAAGAAAATTGAAAGCCTGAGGATTGCTCCTCTTAAGTACCTGTCTTTTGATATAGAATGCCTGCCACTTGATGGAGGGATGCCTTCCCCAGAGATATCTCCTATAATCATGATCAGCTTTTCCTTCGAGCCTGCATATAATAACAATAAAACTCTAATTTTGGTGGCAAAGATTGTGGAAGGTATGGATGAAGATGTCGAGCTCTGTGGGAACGAAACAAAAATGCTCATTCGTTTTTTTCAAATTTTTTGTGAATATGATCCTGATATAGTTGCAGGATATAATCACCAGGACTTCGATATTCCTTACATTACGGATAGAGTCAAAGCGCTTATTGTAAAAGGAGAGGTAATCAATCCAGTTGTAGGCAGGGATGGTAGCCAGATAGGATACCGGAAGTTTGGGCTCATTACTCGAACTGAAATCAGGGGCCGAGTAGTTGTGGATGCTCTTCCTCTTGTTAGAAGAGCTTTCAGCTTGAAACAGTATACGCTGAGAGCTGTTTCAAAAGAGCTTTTGAACCGTGAGAAGCTTGATGTTTCTCCCCTGGAGATGGAGGAGCACTGGATCGATTCGGGAGATAAATTCAAAAAATTTGTCGACTATGCCCGAAGAGACTCTGAACTTGCCCTTGAAATTATCCTCAAGCTTAAGCTTCTTGACAAATATATTGCTCTTGCTCAGGTAAGTGGGAGTCTTTTACAGGAAATTGTTGATGGAGGGCAGACTTCAATGGTTGAAAATCTCCTCCTTAGAGAGTTCGCTCTTAGGGATAGGGTAATTCTTCCAAAGCCTGGAGACGAGCTTTCAGCTCAGAGGTACGACATGAGTTCGGGCCTGAAAGGCGGTGCAGTACTCGAGCCAAAGAAAGGTCTTCTGGAAAATGTGTTAATTCTTGATTACAAATCGCTTTACCCAACCATTATGATGGCACATAACCTCTGCTACACCACTGTAGTTACAGGAGATAGGCCAGATGGAAAAATTATCAAATCTCCCTCTGGAGGAGAGTTTGTGTCTCCTGATGTCAGTAGGGGAATCGTGCCTTCGATTCTCGAAGACCTGCTGACCCAGAGGTTTGAGACAAAGAATAGAATGAAAAGGGTATTTAATGAGAATGATTACGAGGTACTTGATGCTACTCAGCTTGCCCTGAAAATCCTTCTCAATAGTTTTTATGGATATTCTGGGTATGCCAGAGCAAGGCTATATAGTTTGACTCTTGCGAATGCCGTAACTAGTTTCGGAAGAAGTAACATACTGAATACTCGGGATATTATTAATAATACTATAGGTAAAATAGTACTCAGAGATACAACAGCACTGCTTCTTAGTGAAGCCGGGAAGCTTTCTTCTTCAGATA
>PMJC01000280.1:7152-7413 GCA_003157235.1 Methanosarcina sp. | reverse complement strand
TTCTGATTTGTTAAATTGCTGCCGTGCGTGCTTTCCGCTGCTGTGAGGAATAATTAAAGGCGTAAGGCCGACGTAGCGCTTAATTCCGAGGTCTCTTACCTCAACTTCTGTAGGGTCCCATTTGCCAAAAATTTTGTACACGAAAATCATCTCCTAGGCTTTTCAAGCCTGCCGATTACCAGCTGGTTTAGTGATACGTTGTTTACAGCAATCACTTTGAAGCGTACGCCTGGAATATCACCCATCGCACCTCCCATACGA
>PMJC01000280.1:0-7125 GCA_003157235.1 Methanosarcina sp. | reverse complement strand
TTCAGGCCAAGAACACGCCTGCCATAGTATGTATCTTTCCAACGAGCATTTTTCCTGGCCTGTTTGAGAATATTGGCTGCATATTTTCCTTTAGCCATTGTTAATATCTCCAAGTTAAAAATTGATAACTGTTTTTTGTAAGGCAATCAATGCCATATTGTCCTTCAACACCTGATTAATGGATCAAACATAAATAATGCAGATTACTGCAGGATTACATCTTCTATGTTATGATGGCGACGAGCAAGCATTTTTACCTTCTCGATATTCTTACCATTGCGACCTATTGCAAGCCCCTTTTCTTTATTGGGTACCTCTGCATAAGCTAATCGCTTGTCATTTTTGATTATAATGTTTACTGAATTCAAGGACACAGGACCGAAGGCATTCTTTAGAAAGATTCTAGGATCATCTGAATATTCAATAAGCTCTATAGGTTTGTCCAGAACTCTTTTAACGCGATTTATATTTTCACCATTTTTGCCTATCGCAAGCCCCATATCACCCTGTTTTACGACATATACGAGCCTTTCCTCTTCCAGTATACAGTCGAGAATCTTGGCCTTCGTCATATTTTCAAATAATGCAATGTACTGGATGCTTTCTGTGGTAAGTCTTATTTCACCCAAGACGTTGCCAACTCCTTCATCAAACTGTAGCTGCCAGAATATCCGATTCTCCTACATCGAGAATTGCCATGGCTGCGATCGTAAAGGGCTTACCGCAAACGGGCCCTAGTTCCACACTTGTGCCTTTATATTCCATGATCGGAACATTTGTTTCCTGACTTTTCTTTTTAATATCTTCAGGGCAGTTTGATGCCAGGATCACAATTTTTGCCGAGCCATTTGCTGCTGCCTCCACGGTCCGATTGGCTCCAAATATTACTTTTCCTGTTTTCACAGCCTTGATAAGAGATTTATCAACATTAATTTTCATTTCATCAACTCTGTCTCAAATTAGCTCGTTTACGGAGCTATTTTTTACTTTTTGCTTGAAATATCTTAATTTTCACCGATTTTATCACAAATTAGCTAATTCACTCTATTTTATTATTAGTAAAATATCTAGGATCAGCGATTATATGGTATTTTAAATACCTTATGCCTTATATTTATTTTCTGGTTATAAGCATCAAATAATCCATTTTTTTCAACAGGATTTTAATTAATTTCAGAAAATAATGTAATTTGATATGGGCTGGTATTCTATCAAGTTATACATTAAATAATTATAGGTTAGGATTCAAGCTTTTTTAGAACCTTCATTCATCTTCTACTTTCATTTCTGCTTCTTCTTTCCTTCTGCTTATGAGATGCACATCACCTGTACCCATGCGGATAGGCTGACCAACAATGATATTTTCTGTGACACCTTCCAGCTTGTCCACATCTCCGCGCATTCCTGCATCCAATAAGTGGTTGACAGTCACTTCGAAAGCTGCGCGTGCAAATACGCTGGCCTTTTCACCTGATATACCATGTCTCCCGATCTGTTTTACTTCTCCGTCGCATGTCATGAGGTCTGCTACAAGCATTATATGTCGGATATCCACGGTAAGACCCTGTTCACGCAGAGTATCTGTGGCTTCCTTGATAATTGCATTTCTTGCAGCTTCCACTCCTAACACTTCGTAAATTTCGTTAATGTTATTTGTGCTTGTTCTTGTCTTGTCCACTCCTTCGAACTGAAACACATCATTTAGAGCTGAACCTTCGGTATATAGGGTATACTCCTCTCCTTCCTTTCGAACCACCACTCGCTTGATCCCCTCTATTCCTTTCAGGGTGACATTATGAATACTTTTTGCAAGCTGGAGAAGTTCTCTGTAAGAGGGTTCTTCGGGGGCAATAATAATCTGATTATCTATAGCAGAAGATATAGTGACCATCACATTCAGTTCTTCGTTGAATTTCTCCTTTACCTGTTCTATAGTAATATTCCTGCTTTCCATTGCTTTCTCGTGCAGGTCTATTATCAGTTTCATCTGGGAAAGATCAGTTGTCACGTCAGCGATGTGGTCTATTTTTGTAGCTTCAATTTCCCAGGCAAGAGCTCTTGTTTTTTCCCTATCATAAGCATAATCTTCGGGATATTCTTTTGAGAGAGCAATTGTCATCATCGGAGTGCTCGGAATTTTTCGGGCATCTACAATTTCTATAAGTCGCGGAAGGCCGAGAGTGACATTAATCTCGGCCACACCTGCGTAATGGAAAGTACGCATGGTCATCTGAGTACCTGGCTCTCCTATGGACTGTGCTGCAATCACGCCTGCAGCATCACAGGGCTCGATGCATGATACCTCATATTCTCCCATTATCTTTTCTATAATCTCTTCCATTTCCTTTTTACTCACTCCGGCTTCGATGACATCGTCTTTGAGCACTTTGAGGACATTCGAAGGAAAAGGTAGATCTTTTATCATGCTATCGATTGTAGCTTTACTAATACTCATCATGTCACCTCCCTATTCAACACGGAACGTACAATTTTGTGGATAGTATCAGGCTTACTGAAATCACTTTTTGTGGAGTTAATCCCGTCTTCTCCGTACTTGAACTGTACAAGCACACCTCTGGTATCCCTGACGGTAAGATCATACTGGACTTCAAGATCCTGTAGGGCATTGACAAGTCTTCTCTGCAGATATCCTGACTGAGACGTCCTGACCGCAGTGTCTACAAGTCCTTCCCTACCACCTATTGCGTGGAAGAAGTATTCAGTCGGGCTTAATCCGCTTTTATAGCTTGCCTTTACGAATCCATGGGCGTCAGATCCCAAATCTCCCTCTTCGAAGTGGGGCAGAGTTCTGCCTGCATATCCTCTACGGATACGTTCTCCACGTACTGCCTGCTGACCGACACAGGCTGCCATCTGAGTAAGGTTTAGGATGGAACCTCTGGCTCCAGAGCGAGCCATGATAACTGCTGAGTTTTCTAGTCCCATATGACTGTCTGCAATTCCACCAGTTTCATCTCTGGCTTTCCCAAGCTTCTGCATGATGCTCATCTCAATTGTCTCATCAAGTGTTCTGCCAGGTAGGGGTTCAAGCTCCTTATTCTGGTAAGATTTTATAAGGTTCTGTACAGCTTCTTCGGCTTTTCCAAGGACCTCATTAATCTGGATTCTGGCTTCTTTTGGAATATCTTCGTCAGCTATTCCGAAACTCAGGCCTGTTCGCATTATCGCCCGAATTGCAAGCTTTGTCATATCATCTATAAAGCGAGCTCCAGCTTCAGGTCCGATTTCTTTGATAATACGGTCCTGGATTTTTCCTTTGAAGGCCCCTATAGCTGCTTCGTCTATTGTGCCCATAAGGAGTTCCCCATTCCGGATTACCACATAGGCATCATGTGGACATACTTCTTTTTTGCAGGTGTCACAGTGTGCGCATACTTGGGCTGAAAAATGTACATTCAGATTTTCGGGCAGTATCTGGCTGAATATCTGTTTTCCTGTCCAGTAAGGTTTCCCGTCGTTATCGTAGCCAGCAGCTTTAGGCAAATTGCGGGCATTGCTCTTCCGGAGAATATCGTAAGCTTCGTGGCGAGAGATGTGATTTTCGAAACGAGTCAGCAAAAAAAGCCCTGAGATATGGTCGTGAATTCCACCAATAATTGGACCACCAAAACGCGGGGAAAGGATGTTTTCTTGAACCTGCATGAGGATCTTTGCTTCAGCCCTGGATTCTTCTGTCTGTAGGGCATGCAGATTCATTTCGTCCCCGTCAAAATCAGCATTATATGGAGGACATACTGCAGGGTTCAGTCTAAAAGTCTTGTTTGGGAGCACCTTTACAGAATGAGCCATGATGCTCATCTTGTGCAAAGAAGGCTGCCTATTAAAAAGTACGGTATCTCCATCTTTCAACTGGCGTTCCACTACCCATCCGAATTCCAGCTTCTCAGCAAGGTCATCTTTGTTTACATTGGTTACCTTTATGCGTCTTCCATCAGCACGCAGTACGTAGTTTGCTCCTGGGTGTATATCCTCACCGTTTAGCACATAGACTTTAAGCTGTTCGATATTTCGGGGCGTCACCACGGATGGCATTGTCAGAATTTGTGCAATCGGTAGTGGGACACCTACTTCGTTAATACTAAGATTGGGATCCGGGGATATCACCGTACGGGCAGAGAAATTAACACGTTTACCGGATAGACTTCCTCTGAAACGTCCTTCTTTACCCTTTAAACGCTGGGAAAGGGTTTTTAAGGGTCTGCCTGACCTATGCCTTGCAGGGGGTATCCCTGAGACTGAATTGTCAAAGAATGTAGTAACATGGTACTGAAGAAGTTCCCATAGGTCTTCAATTATGAGCTGAGGGGCACCAGCTTCCCTGTTTTCCTGGAAACGTTGATTGATCCTTATAATATCGACCAGCTTGTGAGTCAGATCGTCTTCACTTCGTTGTCCTGATTCAAGGGTAATCGAGGGCCTTACTGTAACAGGAGGCACCGGCAGGACCGTAAGAATCATCCATTCCGGCCTCGCATTCTTAGGATCCATTCCGATAACCATTATGTCCTCATCAGGGATATTTTCGAAGCGGTCCCTTATCTCAGTTGGAGTCAATTTTTCTCCGTTTTCAAGATATTCGCTTGGTTTTTCGAATTTGATTTCGAGCTGTTCCTCATTGCAATAAGGACAGGTCTTTACTTTACTGGCTTCCTTATATGCTTCGTTGATAAGGTCATCGGGCATATGTCTAATTTCCTCAATACCGGTAAGCAGATCCAGAAATTTCTGTTTTTGTACAGGTTCAAGCAAAAGCTTGCTACATTTCCGACAGGTTGCTCGAAGGAGCTTTCTGATAACTTTGTTAAAGCCAACGTGAATTACAGGGGCAACAAGTTCTATATGCCCAAAGTGTCCTGGACACTCACCCGCTCGGCCTGAACAAGTCTTGCAACGAAGTCCGGGGTCAATAACACCTAGTTTTGTGTCCATGAGCCCCATGTCAATTGGAAATCCATCGTCATCGTAAGTATCTGCTGTGATAACGGGCGTTGCACTCATCTTACGGATCTCTTTTGGAGACATTAAACCGAATTTAATCGAAGAAATTCTTTTCGGAATCGGAGGTACGTTTGCCATCTTCTACCTCACACTGCATCTTCAAGATTAAGCCTGGGAGCAACTCCAAGGGATTTTATTTCATCCAGAAGCAACTTGAATGCATAACTCATTTCTACTGGGTATATATCTGTGTCAGCACCACAGGCAGAGCAGAAAGCGACATTCCGTTGCTTGTCAAATGTTGCAATCATTCCGCAGTGAGAGCAGACAAGTTCCACTACCTTGTCAGACTCATCTAACAATCTCTCTTTTAAGGACATTGCAGCTCCGTGTCCTACCAACACATCACGCTCCATTTCACCGAATCTGAGACCGCCCTCTCTAGCTCTACCTTCGGTTGGCTGGCGAGTAAGCACCTGTACNNATCCTGCCTGTTGCTCCATCATAGAAAACTTCTTTTCCAGTGTGCGCGAATCCGTGCTCCTTTAAAGCTTCTCTCAGATCATCTTCTTTTTCTCCTGAGAAGGCGGTTGCATTAACTCTTCTACCTTCCATTGAGCCGACCTTTCCTCCAATCATTTCCAGTACGTGTCCTACAGTCATACGGGAAGGAATTGCATGCGGATTAATCATCAGATCCGGAGTCAGGCCATATTCAGTAAAGGGCATGTCTGCAATCGGCACCTTCAGCCCGATAACTCCTTTTTGTCCGTGTCTTGAAGCGAACTTGTCCCCTATATCAGGAATTCTTTCGTCTCTCACCTTTACTTTGGCAAGACGAGTGCCATTAATGGACTCAGTTAGAATGACAGTATCTACAATCCCGGTTTCATTTGATCTCATGGTGATTGAACTTTCTCTTCTCTGCTCGACTGCAATTCCGAAGTCAGAAGGTTCTTCAAGGAATCTTGGGGGGCTGGTCTTTCCGATCAGCACATCGTTGGGACCAACCGGAGTTTCAGGATTTACAAGCCCATCGACATCAAGGTTTGCATATGCATCAGAACTGCGAGCACCGCGATACTCAGAGTCAGGAATCTCGAATTTGTCTTCCTGTCCTCCTGGATACCTTCTTTCTTCTCCTTCGAAAGTCCTGAGAAAATGACTCCTTCCGAGCCCTCTGTCGATTGAACCCTTGTTGAAAATCAGGGCATCTTCAATATTATATCCTTCATAAGAAAGGATTGCAACCACGAAGTTCTGGCCTGCAGGCCTTTCATCAAAACCTATCGCTTCAGAGGTTCTGGTCTTTGTAAGTGCCCTCTGAGGGTAGTGAAGGACATGGGCACGGGTATCGGGCCTGAGTTTCTGATTTGCTGTAGAAACCCCTATACACTGCTTTATCATAGCTGCACCCATGGTATTACGAGGTGATGCATTATGTTCCGGATAAGGAACCATCCCTGTGCAAATCCCTAGCATAAGTTCAGGGTCGATTTCAATATGAGTATGCCTGGGGGTAACGTCAGCTTCATAGAGTGCAATGTAAGCATTTACTTCCTCTTCGGCATCTAGATACTCTATACAACCTTCTTTTACAAGATCATCAAAGTTGATGTCCTTATTCTTCAGTTTCTGTATATGTTCTTTAGTTACCTTTGAAACTCCATTTTCCACAACTACCATAGGCCTTCTTGCTCTGCCCATATCGGAGTTTATAATTACTTCCCTAGTGTTATCGTTAAGAGCTATGTTTACCTGCCTGGATATGAACCCCTGCTGCCTCATCTTGCGAACATCATTTACGAGTTCTGCCGGGTTATCATGGATCCCAACAAGCTCTCCGTTTATGAATACTTTTGCTTTAGTCATCTGGCATCGATCCCTTAATCACCAAAATTTGATCCGACATAGTCAATATCTGAATAATCATAGAATTCATCGTCTTTGTATTTACTGTCGATTTCCGGAGTTTCTTCAAACTCTTCAACGATCTCTTCTCCGAACTCGTCGAGTAAGATCTCCTTTATTCTAGCCGGGATTTCAGGTACCTTTACAACCACACGTTCGACGTTCAGGTCGTAGAGTATTTTCTTTATACCTTCTGTTTCTTCTATACCTGTGGAGAGTTCAACCATCTCGGCAAAGTTTTTCACCAAGCCACAA
>PMJC01000385.1:1226-4005 GCA_003157235.1 Methanosarcina sp. | reverse complement strand
CATTGATCCCAATGATTTTCATTTAGCTTCCTCGATGAAATACTTCAAAATAAAAATTATTTTGCCGTTTTTTTACCTTCTGCAGGTATACCTGGATAATTTATTGAACTTGCTTTTCCTCTTACTAGAGAAGCGAATATTCCAATGAAGCAGAAGATCGTAAACAGAATAAATGCATAATGCAAACTTAAAAAGAATTGTGGATAATAATCAGGCGTGATCTCTATAGGGCCGATAAAAATCGCAAAAATCATCATTGCAACACCCATCGAAAGCATCTGACCAAGGAGTCGCATAGTCCCATTCATCCCAGATGCAACGCCGTAAAATTTCTTGTCGACTGAACTCATAATGGCATTTGTGTTAGGGGACGAGAAAAGCCCGTAACCTGCACCAAGTAAGAGGAGACTGAAAATCAGGTACCAAAGAGATATTTCTTCTGTGAGGAAGACGAGTAGTAAGAGTCCAATTGTAGTTAAAGCCATTCCTGCAGATGCAACGATCCTTGGCTCAACTCTGTCGGAAAGTTGGCCAGCAATCGGCGAAATCATAGCTTGGACAACCGGCTGAACAACCAAAATAAAACCTGCATACTCAGGTGTGAATCCTTTCGTATACTGCAGGTAAAGGCTTAAGAGAAAAGTCACTGCGTAAGTTGCACTGTAATTAATGAGAGCAGATAGGTTCGAAAAAGCAAAGGTTCGGTTTTTTGTTAAAAGGGCTATATCAAGGGCAGGAGACGGAATCAGCATCTCATACAGAGCAAAAATCAGCATTCCAATAATTCCAACAGCTATCAGAGCAGCACCTTTTAATTCCGGGATGACTGAGAAACCGTACATAACGGCAAGGACAGCGAGACCGTAGATAATCGATCCTGTCAGGTCAAAAATATCTCCCTTGCACTCGGCCCATTCATCTTTGAGTTTCCAGAGAATTAAAAGAATTGTTGTGATGCCAATGGGTACGTTTACGAAGAAAATACTTCTCCAGCCAAGAAGATCTGTCATGACGCCGCCAAGGAAAGGACCGATTGAAAGGCCAATATANNGTTCCGAAGATCATGGCACTTCCTATACCCTGTATGACTCGAATTCCAATCAGCATCTCTGTTGAGGGGACCATTGTCATTGCAAGGGATGCAAGGCTGAAAAGCGCTATTCCATAGAGATAAATTTTTTTTCTCCCATAAATATCGGCGATTTTTCCGAAAGGAATCAGAAAGATTGCTGCAGTAAGAAGATACGCAGTTGCAACCCATGAAAGGGCAATTGCGTCCATGTGAAACTCTTTCCCCATCGAGGGAAGGGCAACGTTAACTGCTGAGCCGTCAAAAGGAGTGATAAATCCCGAAAGTACCGCGATAAAAAGTACAATTTGTTTTTCTGTGTCGTTGGTAGAGGTATCAGGAGTTTTGCATGTCCCAGTAACTTCAGGGAATAGTTCGGTATTTTCAGCAAGTGATTTATTATTACTTGTTTTTTTCATCATGTATATCACTGATCGGCAAAGCCATCGTCGACTATTGAGAGCATTAAAAATTAAAAGCATCTAGAAGATCAAGACAAATTTGTTACACAAGAAAATCTTTCAGGAATAATGATCCTTTAGATCGCTCAGCTTATTGTAGTCTTTTTTAGATATAGTTAACTGATACACTTTTTAGTATTATCTACTTGTTATGCATAGTATTCCCTTTTACTAGTTTTCAATATTCTCGTCCTCTTGTTCTCTTGAGCCTTAAAATAAAGGGCATTAACCTTGGCTCCACATTCTCGGCCTGTGCTTCTCCAAAGTTCTCAAAGTGCTGGTAGATAACTTTAACATCAGGTCAAATATAATCGCTGAAGAAGACGTGAAAACACGCATGTGTCAAGTATGTGTTTAAGGCTAAAAGGAAAAATCTGAAGAGAAATAGTGAATAGATTGTTTCAAGTTCTGGCTCTCTTTGTTTTTGATTACAAGTTTTTGTATTAACAATTTACTATGGAATGGAGGGTGGAAAGGGATCGTGATCTCCAATTTGCTGAAAGTAGTTTTTATCGTGCTTATTCGCTTGCATTAAAAATAGAAGGTAGCAATAAGGGCACAATTGAAAGAGTTGAAAAAAATACACAATAAATTGGATCTAAAAGAATAATAACTTTTTATAGAATTGCCAGGTGAAGTTAAAATAACTGAGGTGCGAGCATCTCAACCTCCAACACAAGTTGACCGTTGCAGAGTCAGCTAGTTTTTAGGTTGTAGTTTATAAAACCTATATAATCAAATTGTTGAAATAGGAGGTTTATCGAAATTCTCTATTCTAAGGATCTTAGAGAAAGGCGACAGCGAAGTTTAATTGATCTATATTATCTAAACGTAGTTAAATAGAAGTCTATTTTACTATATTTAGATAAATTCAACGGCTAATCGGGGGGATACCTTATTTTTTTGGATAACGTGGCTGCAAACAATTCGAGTTAGGTATCAATGATTAAATGATTTGGCCACTAGTTTTTCTCTCAAAATCGTTGAAAACTTCTTTTTGACTCCAAAGTTATTATTCCATTTTTTTTCAATCTTGAAGTCATTATTCTTTGCAAGTTTCTTCTTTTTCATTTTTATTAAGGATCACTTTTGTCCTTTCCATATCTTCTTTTGAATGGATTTTTATGAGTTTTCTTCTCTCTTCGCTCATCTGTGACATATCTTGTGAAAGTAGTCCAAAAGCATCAGCTCTACACTGTCTGCAGTGTCGCATCTGCATGACATAAGGTTCACAATCTTCTTGGACAGC
>PMJC01000385.1:0-1178 GCA_003157235.1 Methanosarcina sp. | reverse complement strand
TAGCTGATTCTTAATATGGATTTCTGCGGCTTTGGTTCCCCTGTACACTTCTCCATGATAGATAATATGATCAACTATTTTTGCATGAATCTCTGGATCAATTGAGTTTAACGTCACTGTTAATGTGGAAACTTCCAAGCGTAATAAATCCTGTAGCTTTTCGGGAAGCAATAGTCCGTTTGTGCTCATACAGAGGGTTATTTCTGGAAATTCTTTTTTTATCAGCTCAAAGGTCTCGAAGGTCTCATCATTAGCCAGAGGATCACCTGGACCTGCAATCCCAACGACCTTGATGAAAGGATAGTCTGCTAGAATCTGTTTTGTTTTCTGAAGTGCTTCTTGTGGAGTTAGGACTTTACTTGTAACTCCTGGACGGCTCTCATTTACACAGTCAAATTNNTGCTTTGCAATCTTTCTCAGGAGTTCCTCTTCATATTTTGGCCCGGTATCTATCTCATTCATAGGATTGTCTTCTTCTGGCAAATGTGTTCACCTCCGTTAGGAGTTTAAAAATACAGCAGGATCCTCAAGTATAAGGGGATGCTGAAACATCTAAAGTAAAGTATGTTACAGCACCTTGATATACATTGTGGAATTTTTAGAATACCAAATTGAAATTTAAGACCAAATTAGACAAAATCATAAATTTCACTATGCATAAATAAGCTTTATGCTTCTGTTTTCTTCATAAGATTCAAAATGATATCTTATATTTTTTGGCTTTGGGTTTCCCCCTAAATACATCCTGTCCATAAATGTATATAATGCGTTTTTTGTAATAATAATCCTTAGATTATTTCGATAAATCTCTGATTCACACGATTCATTTATACACCATTTATAAGCAGATGACGAAATTGGAGGTTTCTCGCAACCCTCTGTAGTTTATCACAGGTCACTTGATCAATAATATTTAAAACCATTAGACTTTTGGGAGCTGGTTAACAATGTCTATTTTTTAGGAGCCATTACCTATTTGAATTGGTGACTGCAAGTCGGTTTGAAAGGTCAAGTAATAGGTGGATTGAGATCTTTTTAGGATCTAAATTTGGGGATTTGCGTTTGTTATAGCTACCTACCCTATTGTTTTCTTTTCTGGCTACTGTTTTTCGATTCTCAAGCCTGCCAACAACCTAGAGAGTTTTTATGCTTGTAACCATCAATATTTGATGGTAGGA
>PMJC01000043.1 GCA_003157235.1 Methanosarcina sp. | reverse complement strand
GAAGGATGGACAAAGAGTACCAAGATCTTCAATTTACTGAGAATGAATTTTATCGTGCTTATTCGCTTGCATTAAAAGTAGCGGGTAGCTATACTGGAACAATTGCAAGAATTGAAAAAATACGCGCCGAATCTGATCTAAAAGAATCAGAACTCTACATAGAATTGCAACTTGGAATTAAAGCCGTTGAGGCACACTAGCTATCTCAACCTGCGACACAAGCTGATCATGGCCAGGAAAGAAGTGATAGAATTGAAAAGGATATAGAACTTCTGAGAAAAAAATATGCTACCGAAAAAAGTGGAGTATTCGAAGCAGCAACAGTCAAACTTTTGGCTATCGCCCTTGGTCGTTAAATTTGGACATATGGAAACCATTCTCTGTTAAGGTATTTCCCCATTCATAATTTTTATTTATGAACCGATGTTTTTGGCCTCTGTAATGTTTTTTCTTCAGAGCTTGCTTTATTTGAGGGGTAATAACGGGCTTTTCTGTGATCAACCCATCGGGACTATAAATATATTTTAAATAGTTCTAAGTAAATACTTTTTTTCAAGATGTTGTTTACATAGGTTATTTACTAAAAGCAGTGGTCTTCCACCATTAATGTCGAATGTCTTCATGATCAAATTTTAAGTGTAATTATACATATGTTTTACTTTAAAATCTATGTATGGAAAAGTCACACTTTAGCATAGTGTCCACTCATTTCCCAATCCTTTTGAATATTAATGGCATTGTATCTATGACTCCGTTATTTTACAGAAAATTATGCACAATGCAGCTAAATTTCTTTTCTGATAAAGTTTCATTAAGTCATTAATACCCAATTTCTAAAGAGGTACTATAAAAAAAAGCCATCTATTTTACTAATATTACAGAAGATTGAAAAATAATCTAGCTTCTGATGTTAACTATTCGGACTTCAAAAAATCCGCTAAGAATATTTATTTCAATGCCATCAGATACTTTTGATGATTAATTGATGAAAAAAATAAAAACCATTATCAAGATCTTGCAGTTAAATAAAATCAGCCTACCGAAAATTTGCTCCGTGAATCTTAATAGATATGGCTATTGATATTGTTTTCCTTTGCGAAATAGTTGCCAAAAAATATAAATCAAAAAAAAATAGTAATAAAACTATTATAAAATAGGAACTCCAGGATAAACCTCCATCTTTCCTTCTTTTATTGTATCTAGGATTGTTATCGCTAACGATACAGAAACTCAGACTTACCTACGCATGTTAAGTTGAGGAGCTGACATGCCGTCATAAGTACTTGCCATATGTTCCGGTTTGATATCAGGCATTGACGAACTCTTGGCACTGAGAACATCGTCCACATGGAGTATCATTTCCGCAGCTTCGGAACCGGCTTTGATGGATTCTACCTTCACTCTAAGTGGATCAACAACACCTTTTTCAAACATATCTTCTATAATGCCTGTTTGAATGTTTAAGCCTCCACTTTCATTTTCTGCGTGCTTTGCCCTGAGGTTCACGATAGAGTTTATTGCGTCTAAGCCTGCATTTTTGGCAATCGTCCTCGGAATTTCTTCAAGGGCGTCTGCAAATGCCAGAATTGCCATCTGCTCACGCCCACCTATGCTGGCGGCATATGAACGAAGCCTAAGTGCAACTTCTATTTCCGAAGCCCCACCGCCTGGAACAACCTTTCCGTCTTCTACAACGCATTTCACTACTTTGAGCGCATCGTCAATTGCACGCTCCACATTATCAACAACATGTTCGGTTTCACCTCGGATGACAATTGATACGGATTTAGCACCCTTACAATATCTTAAATATGTGTTCCCCTGGTCTCCATCGCGATCCTGTTCAAGGAGTCCTGCATGCCCAAGTTCTTTTTCTGTAAGTTCCTTGATATTTCTTACAAGTTTTCCATTTGTAGCGTCAGCAAGGTGTTGCATATCTTCACTCTTGACCCTACGAGTGGCATAAATTCCCCTATTTTGCAAGTAAGCTCCAATTTTGTCATCCATACCTTTTGAACAGAAAACAGCTTTTGCACCTGCCCTAATGATATAGTCTGCCATCTCTAAAAGAGCTGCATTCTCTTGTATTATGAAATTCTCAAAATCCACTGCATTGTTGATCTGAAGTTTTGCTTTGTTTGTAGTTTTGCCGATCTCCATAGGGGCATCTATAAGTGCAATATTTGGATTCTGAATTTTGAGAGGGAAATCTTTCTCCAGGGAAACTTTATCAATTACAATACCTTCCACAAATTCTGTCTCATCAATGGTGTGACCTACATCTTTCGTGAGAATAATGCGTTTAAGGTCAACCTTTCCTTTCTCGTGTATAGCAAGAACTGCATCTACGCAGAGATTCGCAATCAATATATTGTATTTTTCGGAAGCCTTACCTGTAATGGAGGTTTTAGCAACTTTTACAAGAATCTTCTTTTCACCCTCACCAACTGAGATCGCTAGATTCTCTAAAATCTCAACGGCCTTATCAGCTGCGAGATTGTATCCTTTGACAACAATTGTCGGGTGAACCCCATTGTCAATAAGGGTTTCTGCTTTTTCCAGCAAGGAACCTGTGAATACAACAGCACTTGTAGTTCCGTCGCCTGCTGAACTTTCAAGTGACTCAGCTACCTCAACCACCATCTTGGCTGCCGGATGCTCGATGGACATCTCATGCAAGATAGTAGCACCATCGTTTGTGATTGTTATATCTCCAATAGGGTTGACAAGCATTTTGTCCATACCACCCGGCCCGAGCGTACTTTTGACAATTTTTGCCACTGCCTTTGCAGCCGCAATATTCATATTAAGCGCTTCTCTTCCCTTAGTCTGCTCTTTTTTGGGATCTATAATTATGATTGGTTGGGCACCTTTTTCCATCTAGAGAAAACCTCCTTAAAATATAGTGTATATATTAAAGAACTTAATTTGAAGTTGTTCTTATTTGTGGTCAATTTTAGCAGGAGATCAGCTTGAAAACGTAATTTAATGATTGCCTGATACAAAGCAGTATTTGCTCAGGAATTACTGATAATACTTCTATAAAAACATAACGGTAATAGATGTTGACCCTTAAGGATGAGGTTCTTTTTCCACAGCACACCAGAGGTGGAACAGAAAACGGCAATAATCAGTTTTCTCTCTTCCATGTGCTCTTTCCTTAAAAGCAGTATGATGACCTGAAACTTATATTGACTGATTCTCAACTTCCAGTCTTTATTTCCCGATTAGCTTCAACGATCAGTTTTTATTTTTTTATTATCTTTACAAGTGGTTTTCTATTTCCTGACTATCCCTATCGATCCGTCTTTTTTCCCTATATAGAGTTCATCCACATTGGAAAAAATCCCATGCTCAACAACGCCGGGAATTACCGACAGTTGGAGGGCAAGTCCTTCAGGATCTTTTATTACACCGAAGCTCGAATCAAGTATGAAGTTCCCGTTATCGGTTATAACAGGTCCGTCTTTTCTTAAAGCAAGTCTCAGCTCAGGTTTTCCTCCGAGTTCCGTTATTTTTTTAATGACAAGTTCTTTTGCAAAAGGCAGAACCTCGACTGGCACGGCTTTATCAAGCCGGACGCTTACTTTTGACTCGTCAGCCACAACAAGAAAACGCTTTGCTGAAGCCGATACTATCTTTTCTCGCGTATGGGCTGCTCCCCCGCCTTTTATTGCAAATAAATTTGAGTCTATCTGGTCGGCACCGTCAATAGCAAGATCCGGTTCCGGATGCTGGGCAAGGGTAGTCAGCGGAATGCCTGAATCTATTGCAAGCATTTCGGACTGGTAGGAAGTAACAACACCAAAGATCTCGAGCCCTTCTTCCCTGATCCTTCTGCCGAGTTCCCTGATGGTATATGCAACTGTTGAGCCTGTGCCGAGCCCCACAATCATTCCAGATTCTACAACTTCAGATGCGGCAATGCCGGCTGCACGTTTTTCGGCGGAATCTGAGGACGCATTTCTTTCATTCATGTTTTGTTTCCTCCGGTCTAGCCCAAAAGAGAATTATAAAGGTCAGTAAAGGCTAGTAAATGCCAATGAAGGCAAAAAATTAATTTGAAGCTTCCAAAATTGAAAAGCCGCTCAAAATTTCAGAAATTTGGGATTTTAAGGAGAAAGTCTTCTCCTGTCCCTCGGGAAGAGCACTGTGTCCCTGATGTTATCGGTCCCGAGCATGGTCATGACGAATCGTTCACAGCCCAAGCCCCAACCTGCGTGAGGCGGCATTCCATAGTCGAAAGCTCTCAGGTAAAACTCAAAGCCGTCAGGGTTAAGGCCCTGGGATTCTATTCTGTACTTAAGCAAATCAGGGGTATGAATACGCTGGGCTCCAGAAGAGAGTTCCATTGTGCGGTGCATCATATCAAAGGACTTACTGTACTCAGGCCTGTCCTCATAAGGCATGGCATAGAAAGGTTTAATCTCCGTAGGCCAGTCGATAATGAAGTAATGGGACTCGCCTGTTGCCTCATATACGTAATCGCCCACAGTGTGCTCTCCAAGAGTGCCTAGGTCATCTCCCCAGTGCATCTTTTCGTCAGAGCGGGCATTAATGATCTCTATTACCTCATTATAGGTCAGCTTCAGGAAGGGTGTCTTCGGAATTACCAAATTAATCCCAAGTGCCTCAAGCGAAGGCTGGCAGTTTTCGATAATCTTTGCGTAAGAATAAGCCACGAGGTTTTCCAGAATTTCCATTACATCAAAGTGGTCTGCAAAGCTGACCTCAACGTCGATGGATGTTGCTTCGTTCAAATGCCTGCGGGTATCGTGTTCTTCTGCCCTGAAGATCGGGCCGATTTCAAAAACCCTGTCAAAACCGCCGCTCATAAGGATTTGCTTGAAGAGCTGAGGACTCTGGTTCAGAAAAGCNNTCGGTTGCAGTTGCCACGACTTTTGGGGTTGCGGTCTCAATAAAATTGTGTTTTACAAAGTATTCCCTGATAGCCTGGAGAGCCTGGTGCCTTATTTTAAAAACTGCAGTTGTCTCGGCTCGCCGGAGGTCGATGAAGCGGGAATCCAACCTTGTGTCCAGTTCGGCTTCAACTTTTCCTGTAGTATCCATTGGCAGTGGGGAATCTGCTATATTCAGGACCGTAATCTCGTCAGGCAGCAGCTCATATCCGTTTGGGGCTTTCTCTTCGAGCTTGGCAGACCCGCT
>PMJC01000444.1 GCA_003157235.1 Methanosarcina sp. | reverse complement strand
CATGTTTTTTAACTTCTTCAAAGAAAAGCTCAGTCTTGAAAAGGAACATTCCACTATTCCAGAGACAACCTTCTTTAATATATTTCTTGGCAGTTTCTAAATCTGGCTTTTCTCTGAATTCTGAAACCTTATATCCCGGTTCACAAAACTCTGATGTTTTAATATAGCCATATCCCGTATGAGGGAAAACGGGAACAATTCCGAAGGTAACAAGAAAATCAGAAGTCAGATTTTCAGCTAAAGAAATTACTTTCATCGCAGATCTGTCAAGGATATGATCTGAAGAAAAGACTCCTACTATGGAATTTTCAAATTTTTTCTCAATTTCTCTCATTCCGAAGAAAATTGCAGGAAGTGTATTCTTGCTTTCAGGTTCTATTAAGATATTTTCATAAGGAATCGAATATCCGATTTCTTTAATTTGGTCAATAACTAAAAATTTTTGGTCTTCATTGGTCACAACAAAAATTTCCGAGATATCGGAAATTTCAAGACAGCGAAGCACAGTCTCCTGGAAAAGAGAAAATTTACCCAATTTTAAAAATTGTTTGGGATGCCTTTCCCTGCTGAGAGGCCAAAGTCGCATTCCTGAGCCACCTGCAAGAATTATTGATTTTATGCCTACCATCTCCTCTATAATATTGGTTAAGACAGATGAATTTAGAATACTTTATAGGGTATTTATATTCGTTTTAAAGCAGCAAGATTACAATATGCTGAAAAATACGAGATTAGAGCAATATATAAATAAACCTGTTAAATAGTTTTTGCCTTGGAACTCTGGAATAAAAAATTAAGAGTCTATAATTTCCTGAATTATGGTTTTGTGGATTAGTTATTGAAGACTATGAGCACAAGAATGTCGGTCTATTTTTTCCAAATATTTGAGAAGTACTTTTTTAATTTTGGTCAACAAAGTGCATACATGACCTTGATTACTAGGTCTTATTTCCTATAGCTTATTTTCACAACTCACTTACTGTAACTTACTGTAACTCACCTTCAGCTTACTCATTAGTTCTTTCGAATTCTCCCCCCTCAACAATCACTCTTTTTTCAATAATATATGTAAGCGGGTTTGAAAAATAGGATGAAAATCAAATATTTGTTGCTTTGAAAGCTCTGCTTAATTTTTTTGTCCTCTGGCAGCATATGGGAGAGTATAGTCAATTTGTCTTTTTATGGGATTATAGAGACTTTAAGTAAGTCATTAGTATTTGCTTTTTCCATAAAACTCAGTATTTAATTTTTAAAAATAAGGAGCATTAATCCTAATTCAGCTTTCAAGGTTTGATCCCAAGTACATCTTCTACATATGCCCTTAAAATCTCTGCAATGCTCCAGGCTTGGGAAATGCAGCCACCTGGAGAGTAAGGATAGTCCCCGTCTAAAACCTCGGAAATGGTGCCGATGCCGGCGATTTCAAGGTGTATCTCAAATCCCTGTAGAAGAGTTCGCATCTCTTCAAAACTATTTTGTGAGTAATTGTGTACTTTCCTATAGGCTTTCACATAGGCGCCTAGGAGCCAAGGCCAGACGGTCCCGTTGTGGTAGGCTGTATCTCTAGTTATGGTATCTCCGTTATAGTGTCCTACATAAGATGGGTGATCACTCGAAAGAGTTCTGAGCCCAAAAGGTGTCAAAAGATCTTTTTCGACTCTGTCCACAATAGCTTTTTCTTTCTCAGGAGAAAGCATAGTGTAAGGAAGCGCTACAGCAAAGATCTGATTAGGCCGGATAGCAGGATCTTTAACCTGTTTTCCTCCTTCTTCCTTATATACTAGATCAAAGAGGCAGTTAGTTTCTAAGTTCCAGAATAAATCCTCAAAATTCGAAGCTACCCCAGCTGCAAGAGCCTCATATGAAGAAATATCTTTGCCGAGAAGAGTTCCCAGATTGGAGGTAGTTTTCAAGGCATTATACCAGAGGGCATTGATTTCACAGGTTTTACCTGCTCTTGGGGTTACTGCCAGTTCTCCTATTTTGGCATCCATCCAGGTTAGTTGAGGTCCTTGACGGATAAGGTAATCAGAATCCATGCCAATTCCAAAGTCTGTGCCGTTAAGGTAATTATCTATGATATTATCTATAGTATTCCAGAGATCCTCTAGAAGCAGAAAATCCTTTGTATATGCGAAATAGCGTTCAACGGCATGAATAAACCAGAGAGAAGCATCTACTGTATTGTAGATTGGTTCTCCTCCAAGAGTCAAAAAAGCGTTCTGGATCAAGCCTTTTCTACAATGTCTGGAAAAGTTTTGGAGAATGTACTTAGCTTCATCAAAGCGGTGAGGAATTAAAAGTAGGCCAGGCAGAGAAATCATGGTATCTCGCCCCCAATCAGAGTACCAGTGATATCCCGCAATCACTGTACTCTCACCTGAGGAAGTCTTTTTTATTATAAAAGCGTCTGTTGCTCTCAGAAGCTTGAGGGCAAAGGTTTCATTAAGTTTTGAATTAAAAGTGAGAAGCTTATGTCGATGTGTTTCTTTACTATAAAGTTCATCAACTTTTTCGAGAGTAAAAAAGGAAATATCTTCGGTTGAAGCAGCAATAAAAAATCGTGACGTCCCTATTTTGATTTTGCTTTCAAAATAGCCAGGATTGAAATTATCTTCCAGGAAGTTGCATTTCCTTTGTTTTTCAGTGTCATAAACAAAATTGTAGTACCATTTAGGATCAGGATGATACTGAAGATTGGATGATAGCGACAAAGTTAAACCATTAGAGCTTTCTAGTTTCACTCTTGTAGAATCAGCCTTCTGGGAAAATGAGATGTCTTCTGAGTGAGTAGTGTAGTGGAAATTTCTGGAGTTTACCAGAGGAAAAATTCTTAGCAAAGCTCCCTCTGTTCTGGAATTTATATCATAGAGAATACAGGTTGTATTACTATTATGAATCATGAATACTTTTTTTTTTACGGTAAAAATGTCTGATTGATAAACCCATAGTGGAAATGGGGCAAGAATGAATTTGGAAAGATAATTGAAGCCCATTGGGAAAATGGTATCCTGATACTTATGAGTTGCAAGCCGATAAATTTCTTTATTGGAAGAGACTTCTTCATCAAGGGATGAGAGGAGCATAAACCTTCCTGGTAAATTTTCTGGAGCCGCTACAAGTAGTCCGTGGTAAGTCCTTGTTCCTACCCCAATAACTGTAGAGGAAGCATATCCTCCAAGCCCGTTTCCTATAATCCATTCTCTCTTTATTCCTTCTTCATATGTTGAAAACGAGTCTGCTCCAAGCTTGATCCCACTCATAATGTAATTTATTATGATTTGATTTCTTAAATAGTTGTATGCTTGGGAAAATAATAAAAAAGTATTAAAAGAGATAAATTTGACGTATATAATAGACTATAAAATTATTATAGAGGATTTTGATAAATTTCTGGTTTTCGCGAGTCATTCATATACAATTTATGGGCATATGACGAAATTCAGGGGTTTGTCAAAGTCTTTTATATTTATTAAATGTAAAACATAAACTATTTTAGCTGTGCAGAATATAGAAGAGTGAGAATAATGGAGCAAGACCTTTTAAAAATTCTTGTGGATATCTTCAAATCATCTGGATACAATGTTACAATATCCAGTCAGTGTGATATCATTGTGGAGAAAAACCGGCATCATGCTTATGTCAGGTGTGCCTCAAGGCCAGATTATGAAGAAATAAAAGCCTTTTACGAAAAATTAAGAGGCTGTAAAGGAATATATGTGATGACTCAGAAAACTTCTGGAGAATTAAGTAACTATGCAGCTGAATTTGGGATCCATTTGTGGGACAGAGACGATCTGGCCCTTCAGATAGGAAGGATGGTTCTCGTAAATATAGAAAGGAAAATAAAAAATTCGCATTTTGGACCAGAAGCTTCATCAACAAATAAGACACTGGATTCATCCACCGGAATAACTTTTGAATTGCATTCAGAAGGTTGGAAAGAAGATGAATTCAGGCAGGAATCTGACTCTAGCAAAGAGTTCTTACCACTCCAGAGCCAGTCATTGGGGGCAGATAATACCTTTTTTGAAGCCAAATCTCTGCTAAGACCTTATGAGAAAATGAATCATCCAAACAAACTGGCACATGTTGAGATTTCTAAAGTTGATTCATACGGAATGCTTAATATACTCTCAGTGGAACCAAATATTTCTAAAAATCAGGCGATAGACATTGCAAAGTCCTATCTCAGCAATCCTGAGGATGCAATTTTGAAATTTGTATCTTTTTGGAAATACATATATAATGTTGAGGTAGAAAAGCGATTTCGATCAAAAGTTTTAAGCATTGCCGGCAAAGGGAAAGGTTTTCTTAACGCGTTAAATAAATCAAATGAGGATATGGAAATTGAAGGTCTTAGAATACCGACAAGAATCCCGGCAGTACAGCATGAGATCAGAAGGCCAAATGTTAACAGGAAACAAGCTGAGAAAATCATTCTAGATTTAATTATTGAGGAAAATACACGTGAAATGCGCTTTAACAATATGGACGGGCAGGCAATTATATATGAACATAGGAGCATCGGCCCAAGAGCTGAAGATATAGAGCTCGACATGGAGCTTGTGTATATTCCTATCTGGGAAGTGAGGGGAAAGCGTAACTCTCTGGAAATAAATGCTTATAATGCAAAGGTTCTGGAACAGCCTATGGATGAGGATGCTGAATTTCTGTGAATTAAAAGTTATGGAAAACTATCCGGAAAAGTATGTAATCAATATATATACTATATTTGTATATTCGTAAAATAATAACACTTATTCAGAAGGAATAGTGTCCTGCTCTCCCAGATATTCCCTCTAAAAATATCTTTCGGGAGAATAAAAGCCTCAATTCTAAATAAACGTTATATGTCTCAGATGCAAGAATATATACCATTTGGAAATTATCTGTAAGCTGTAACGGATGAATAGTATCAAAATTAAAGAAGACATCCATTTAGAAAACGTTCAAAATAAAAAGAGGTATATAAATGATAGAAGTAACAGATAAAGCTGCTTCAGAACTTAAAACACTCATTGAACAGGAAGGAAATCCCGAAATTGCTCTCCGAATATTTGTTGCCGGGGTTTCATGCAGTGGAATTCAATATGGACTTTCCTTTGATGGTGAAGTAAAGGAAGAAGATATAACGATGGAAAACAATGGGATCAAACTCGTGATGGCAAAAGATATTGAAAGAAACTTTTCTCAGGGCAGCATTGACTTTATTGAAGATGAAAATGGGGAAGGATTCCTTATTAGTAACCCCACAGCCGGTGGATGCGGTACATGTGGAGGAGGATGTCATTAAAGGTAAATAAAATCTTGATGAGTATGCGAATTAGAACCTAAAAGAGCAAACAAAAACCATCAACAAAGGAGAAGCAAATCTATGTTTCCAGGAATTGGAGGAGTGGGAGGTCGGGGTGTGAACCCGGCTAAAATGAAGCAAATGATGAAGCAGATGGGGATTAATGTCAAAGAGCTTAAGGATGTTCAGGAAGTAATAATAAAGACTGCAGACTTAAATATCGTTATCGAAAATGCAAATGTCACTATCATGAATGTTCANNTAATAAAGTCAAACGGGAATCTGGCAGAAGCCATCGTAGAACTTTCTTCTGCTTGATTTCTTCCTTTTACCTTTAGATAATGCTACTTAAATGTCTTATCTGGAGAACTTCACTTTAGATTACCTACTCTAAATTTTTTTATTCTCTATCACATTTTAATCCTTGATTTAGTGCTGCTTTTAGCATGCAGTTTTATAAAATTTTTGATTCGCAGTTAGCATTTCCAATTCGGAAATTTTTTACTTTTTTCTAAGTTTTTAATTTATTGTAGTCAATTAATTAGTGTAATTAATGGTAAAATTTAGGCAATCTGAGACGAAATTAAAAAAATCTCTTAATCATCTTTTTAGGGTTTTAAACCAATTTAAAAGCATATAATTTTGAAATAATTGATTCTGTTATTGTCTAAAAAAAATATTTGATATCTTGTTTTATAGGCACAATGGATTGCATGAAGTAGTTCCATTTTATAGTGCAAAGGTAGATCAAAATATAAATCCGCTAGATTATAATGGTTCTTGAAAATTTCCATCTCCTCAGAAAGCTGTGGGGTATTCACCTTGAATAACGATTTAATATAAATCTTGTTTTACTCCTCCGATCGCTATCCTTTAATATAGCTTCGTACATTTGTGTGTTGAAGGCCCGGATAGCCTAGTCGGTTGGGGCGCCAGACTCATAGGGACTTTAAGATAAGGCGTCTTTAATCTCCTGAGATATCTGGAGGTCGCGTGTTCGAGTCACGCTCCGGGCATCTAAACTTTTGTTCAAAGTAATTTTTTTCTATTTTGTCCTATAATGCTTGATAAGCTTATCCCAAAACTTAAAATTCTCTTTTTTGAATTTCGTATTTTGAATAATAATCAAGTTTTAGGGTTGAAAGCAATTTATTTGTATTCGGTTGAGTCACAGAAATCTAAAAAGTGTTACTATTTAAGCTAAATATCCAACATCAAAGTCGAAAAATCGATATATATGGTATTCGAAGTTATGCATAAATTCGTTAACCGATGCCAAAAATGAGGGTTAATGGGCCCAATTTTCCAAGTCTAATCTTAGGAACATTCTGTCGTATCCTTGCCCATATTCATTCTCTCGATATTCTACAAATTCAAATCCAAATTTATCACAATAAATATGCTGAGCCCGTGAATTGTTTGGGTCAACTGTTAAAACAACAATAGATAATCCGTTCTTTTTTATATGAAGTAGTGATTGTAATAAGAGATAATATCCATATCCTTTTCCTTGACTTTCTCTCTCTATTGCTATCTCCACTAGATAAGCAAGTTTTGGATTTTCCCAGGCTCTCACAAATATAGCAAAACCTTTCAGGGTATTGCGAGCAAAGAGACCGAAAACCTGTCCATATCTAATATAAGGTACTAACGACCAGTTACTGAGTAAATTCTCATTGAAAGCTTCATAATCGATTTTAAGCATTGTCTCTATATTTTCTTCGTTTTTCTGAATTAATTGAACATCGAGTTTTTGCTCTTTTACTTTATTAATAAGTTCAACTCCTTAATTACATGCTCCGATCCAAAAATTCTTATCTTGACCTTTGTCCACATTCAATCATTTCTAGAATTTTTTTTCATACATCATTTGTTCTGCATATTATTCATTTACACTTATTAATTTTTAGTTTCAAGTTGATGTTTTTCCAGTAACATTAGAGATATCAAAGATCATTTCCTTGAGGAAATGTTAGGTTTTGTAATAGCTTCTTGTTCTTGTATTCTAAATTGTCAAAAGCATCTTCAAGCTCATCTAATTCTTCTATTTATAGGTAATTTTACTTTAAACATATTTTCACTCTCTTGGTTTGAAAGCTGATCAATGATCGCTAGCCTTTCCTCATTCTTATTTATCATGATAAACCCCTCCTTTAATCCATGATTTCGTAAATATCTGTATTCTGAGTTTGCTTTTTTAGACGCATAAATTTTCATTGATATTAAATCATGTTCTTAACCTTAAGCACAAGATAGGTAGAGGTAATTTAATTGCTCTATATCTTCCGGGGAATACCTGATAACTATCGAGGTCTGATTTCAGATAATGGAGTTTATTAGGATCGGTTTCATCACTCAGGATTGTAGTACGGTAATAATCAGAAAAAGTAGCCTGAATGGTATCTGTATCGTTCATGAAGTCAAGTACAAAAACCTCGTGTTTCTGTGGATGTGCCCGATTCAACCGTGAGAATGTCTGGACTGCTTTAATATCAGACAGTACCTTATCTGCGTACATCGTGTGCAGAAGCAGCTCATCATAACATGTCTGGAATCTATCGGTACAGATAAGGAATCTTATGGGTTTTCTTTGATCTTATCTTCAATCTTACTTGACGAGAAGCCATTGAGCGAAGCTTCGGTGACTTTCACTCCGCAGTGTTCGTGCTCTTCTGAAAAGGCGACAATTGCCTGATAGGGACTTCTCCTCGATAAGACAGTTGCGGATAGAGTGATGATACTGGATGGTGCATTCGCCACTGTCCGTAACTATCAATTGTACGTGCCTGGTCCTCAATCTTTCTAAGTGCGATCACTTGTTCGTGAAAGTGAACTATCATGATCTCGGCCTTAAGCTGGATAGCGTAATCATGGCTTTCGGCATACTTGCGAAGTTTCTTCTTCGCTCTTTGATACCGAATTCCGGATAATTTTCGATTGTCTTAATGAGTTTCCAGTAGCTTTTTACAGGCGTGTAATAGCTGAGCATGTCCAAGATGAAATCTTCCTGAATCGACTGTCTCAATGTGTAGTTGTGGAAAGGCTGGTGCTTTACCTACTTACCTTACTGGTTTCTTTAGATGTGAGATTTCTCTACTCAATAATTTATTGAGTAGAAAAATCAGGAAGATAGAATAATGTTATACGCTAAAAATATTATATATGTTAAGCCCCTACTCTAATTTACATTTTCATCTGCTACTACATAGCAACGACCTATTCCATAAAACGATCTCAATATATATTCGGGAAATGCAATTAAAATAACTTTAAAAAGAATGCAATATAACATGGATCATAGGATTATTTTAGTCAATGGGGAGAACGTGTAGTCAATGAGCAAAGTGAAGTTATTTTTGATGAAAAAAAATATCCCTATTCAAATGGGAGCAACAGTTCAGGATATTACGAAGATTAGAAAGGCAGAAGAATCTCTGACAAATATTGAAAATGTCCGGAGAAAGGAAATTCATCATAGGATCAAGAATAATCTTCAGGTTATCTCTTCCCTTCTTGACCTTCAGGCTGAAAAGTTCAAAGACCGAAAGGATATCATGGACTCAGAAGTCCTAGATGCCTTCAGGGAAATCCAGCACAGAGTGATATCTATGGCTCTTATTCATGAGGAACTGCATGAAGGGAATGGAGGCGATACAGTTGGTTTCTCATCATACCTTGGGAAGCTCATTGAGAATATTTTTCTGACATACAGACTTGGAAATACCGATATCAGCTTAAATATGGATCTGGAAGAAAACTTTTTCTTTGATATGGATACTGCAGTCCCATTAGGAATGATTATTAATGAACTCTTTTCCAACTCCCTCAAACATGCATTTTCCGGTAGAGCTAAGGGAGAAATTCAAATCAAACTTCGTAGAGAAGGAAACAAAAAAAATTGCTGTAAGAGCACCAGTTTTACCCTGGACGTCTCAGACAACGGCGTTGGCATTCCGGAGAACTTTGAAATTAAAAGTCTTAATAGTCTTGGATTTCAGCTGGTAGCTTCCCTAGTAGATCAATTAGATGGGGAATTTGACTTAAAAAGGGACAATGGGATGAAATTCACTATGAGGTTCACAGTAATAGAAAAATAAACAAGCATCAACTAATACAAGATGCATAGTTTTACTTTATAAATCTATACATCAATGGAAACAGAAACTTTGTCAGTAAAGCTATTGGATCTGCATCATACTTTTTGCAGTGAAAGAAAAGGATAACGAGTCATTCATTTTTTACAGAACTTTGGCTACGCTGTCAAATTCGTTCTGTACTTATCTTTGAACACTTTAAAATTTTTATAGAATTTCATTCCATTCAAATACCCCCTCAGCTTGTTACGGGGGCGGAAACTTATCTGATAACTTTTATTAACTAACTTATTTATATTTTCAGCTACCTTTTCACTATAAAATAGAAGTAAGTAATGCAAAAATTTGTGTCAATAAAACGGATTAACACTTTTTTTGTGAGAAATATCTAAAAGATTTTTATTTAGACAATTACATCATCAACTATTCAAAAATATATTCCTTCAAATTGGTAAAATATATTTTTTGAGTTTGATGCAATCAGTAATGATCGAGAGAACGTATATTTTTGTGTTGGTGCTGAGACAAAACATTCCCTTAAGGATTGATGTGGATTATAAAAAGTATCAAAGCAAGAACAATCTTTAAAAATATTTTGAGATTTAAACATAATTAGGAAATTATAAACATTGGATAGATAGAGGTAACATTGAACTATGAATTATTGTACAAATTCCTATGTAATTAAAAACTATTTTGGAATTCAAGGAATCAGTAAAAAAGAAAAATCTAAACAAATGAATATATTTGACTTTGAATAATTCTTTGATAGCCAGAGCAGGGACTTGGACATCCTTAGTTGCTTGGATCAAAGATAATGGTTACCGTGAAATCCTTGAAGCAAGATTCGTAGACATTGAATATTCTTTGTTTTTTGAAGATTTTTTGATGATCTGAAAGAAAGATGTTTAAGAGGTGTAAAGTTAATGGTTTCTGATGGGCTTAAAGTGATACATAATGAAATAGGAAAATCTTTCTTGGATCAAGCTTTCAGATATGTCATGTCATCTAATAAGACAAGTGCTCAAGATGGTGCCAAAAAAGAAGCAAAAATAAGTGATTGAGAAATTGAAGGAAGCATTTGATAGATCATCAGAAACGGTATGATCTGGTTCTGGAACTTGATAGTATGGGTTTAAAAGTGCAGTTACTATGCTTGAAAGCTTCCAGTAAAATATGATGAATTATATGCAGTTTCCAGAGAATCACTGGAAAAAAATAAGAACAATAAATATGATGTAAAGGCCTAACAAGGAACTCAAAACAAGAAGCAAAATGTTGAGGGCATTCCCTAACCAGGAATCAAT
>PMJC01000029.1 GCA_003157235.1 Methanosarcina sp. | reverse complement strand
AAATAAACTTATTAGCTGTTTAATTGTAAATAAGTATGATGCCTTTTTCATGTATAAATGGGATCAAAAAAAATTCGTAATTAACTCCCTTTGCCATATAACTGAAAAATACAAGCAATTATATCCTGCAATATATTATATGCATGAAAATCTTGAGATCGATATAAGTATAATTGATAAATTACTTTGGAGAATAAGAGATTTAGGATATTTGGGAGGTTGTATTTGTGATAATATTTCTTCGTCAACTCTAAATAATAAAAAATTTGTAAAACCATTACACTTAATAAATAAAAATAAAGATCTTAGATTTAGTAGTAATACAATATTTAATTACAAATACTTACAACATCCTAATTAAATAAATTATGGCTAATTACAATAAAATGAATTCGATATTGTGGGATGAGCTTACACAAATTCATGTAATGGCCGAAGAAAGTAATTATATAGATCAACTCAAAAGTAAAAAAGTACTACTTAAATCAACAGAATTAGAAGAAGTTGGAGATGTAAGGAATAAATCTCTATTGCATTTGCAGTGCCATTATGGACTCGATAGTCTGTCATGGGCTTTGCTTGGAGCTAAGGTTGTCGGAGTTGATTTTTCAATAAAATCAATAAAATATGCACAAAATTTGAGCACTAAATTTAATATCCCTGCTCAATTTATTTGTTGTGATATATATGAATTACCAATTCATCTAAAAAGAAAATTTGATATAGTTTATTCTTCTTATGGAGTACTATTATGGCTTTCAAATCTTGAAAAATGGGCTAAACTCATTTCTAACCTTTTAAAGAAGGGAGGATTCTTTTATTTAATAGAAGGTCACCCATATAGTATGATTTTAAAAAATAGCGATGATGATTACAATCTGAAAATTACGAAAGATTATTTTCGACATAAAAAACCAAAAATTGGAATTTCCGAAAACGACTATATTAATCGACAATATAAAATAAAAAATAAGTCATTTACATGGAATTACGCCATTAGCGATGTATTAAATACATTAACTCAAGCTAATTTAAAACTTGAATATTTGCATGAATTCCCTTTTAGTGATAACCCTTATCACAAAGGGATGATCAAAAACAAAAAAAATTTATGGCAATTTGAGAAAAATAGTCCACAAATTCCGCTTACGTTTTCTCTAAAGATGTATAAATAATAAATTAATTTATTAAAAATGCAAATGAAGAAAAAAATTGTTTTACAGGGGATTCCATTTTGTTTTGGCCCTGCAGCTCATATGATTGCAATCGGAAATGAATTAAGAAAAAAATATACAAATAAAGTTGAGTTAATTTTATTAGCTGATGGCACTGTATTCGAACTTATTACCAAAACTAACTTGTTTGATAAAGTATATAGGTTCAAGACTAAAAAATCTTGTATTAATCAAAAGATATTTGATTTACTATCTTCCGCAAATAAAATCATAAGTGTAGGAGATTTTGAGTTTGTTCGCTATGTAGTAGAATCAGGTCTTACTCTTTCCCTTGTTGATCCTTTGTTATGGATGTGGAAAGAAGTCCCAGAAGAAATAAAAAATTGTGATTTGTATTTTGCCGTTGACTTTCCAGGCGTTAGGAAAAGAATCATGTCCTTGAAAACTAAGTATGATGGTAACACTAATATCAAACTTGTTGATCAAATCTGCTCTATAGATGAAAAGCAATATGATCAGTTAGAAAATGATCAAAGCATTATTGTACATTTTGGAGGGATATCAAATCCACTAGGAACAAATATTGAATTAGTGACTGCAATGATTCAAGACATTCTTGATGTTTTAGAACAAATGGATAACATTAATTCAATAAAAGTGAGAGGTGGGGACAAGATTTTAAGAAAGATATTAAGAAATATTAAGATTCCCCCATCAAAAAAATCAATTGAATTTGGTTCAGTTAATCAGAATGTGTTTTTTAATGAATTATCTAAGTGTAAGGCGATTTTGTCAGTACCAGGTATGTCAATCGTTTATGAATCATTTACATTAAATAAGCCTATCTTGTTTTTGTTACCATTAAATTACAGTCAGTTAAGACAAATGTATTTATATAAAATTATTTTTAAACAACCCAGTTCAATACAATGGGAAGATTTAAATAACTATTATTCAATTGGAAATAATGAAGAAGAAAAAAAAGCAATTAATGAACTAATTAAAATGAGCAAGAAATACTTTAAAGATTATGAAGCAAGAAATGATTTTAAGATATTAATTAAGAATTATTTAGTAGACAATAAAATTACAGCCTTGTTGAAAAATAAGAATTCTGACGTATCCTATACGACTCATCTAAATGGAGCGCAACAAATTATAGAACATATGTTCAAATAGATGCTTTTTATAATACTCTTCTAAGAACCTATACTACCTTCTGAATTTGTCATAATCCAATCGAGACTTCTAAAACCCAGTATAATTTCTTTAGAATAATCTACTACCTGTTCAGGCTGATCATGAAACCAAAAATCAATAACTTCTTTTTGAAAATTAGGACTTAACATAATTGGTCCAATCATCTTACTTAATTCCGGTCTTTCTTCAATAATTTGAATTATCGCAGCAAATAATAGGCCTCTTGTCATCTGAATTATGTGTCCTGGACTAGAATCTGGTCTTCCAGTGATAATGGCTACAAGTTTAACCAAAGTTAAAGTCATTTGCTGATAATATTGGTGGAATCAATGATTCTAAGTAATAATGAAATTTATTTAATAGTTTTAATGGAAATAATCAAATGATAAAATGAATAACAAAAATGATAAATAAACATCAGATGAATTATGTAATTGTAGATCTTGAAGCCACCTGTTGGGAAAGCGATCAGAGCACAGAAGATATGGAAATTATAGAGATCGGCGCTGTTCTCCTTAAAGGGAATACATTTCAGTCATTTTCAGATTTTGANNCATGTTCATGGGGCAAATTTGACTTCGATTTATTTGTTCTTGAGAATAAAAGAGTCAATATTGGATTCCCTGAAAATTTCATGGGTCACATTAACCTTAAAGAATTGTATGCCAGAGCTTTTAATACTAAACCAAATATTGGACTTAAAAAGGCCCTACAAAAGCAAAGTATGGTTTTTCATGGAAATCCTCATAGAGGGATTGATGATGCAAGAAATACTGCAAGGATTGCACAAATGATATTGGTGCTTGATTACTAAACTAGAGTATTAAAAAGACATCTGCATTTTATCAAGGACTTCAATCCTGTTTTGTTCATAGTTGATCCAAGTAAGCAAAAGCATTGAACCCTCAGGTAATTTATTATGCTCCATGACCCTTATTTCAGCAACCTTAACAGAGGTCGTAAATCCATTTTCATCAGGTTTGATTATACATGGAGAACCAGTATGTCCAAAGAAATGATATAATGGCTCATGCTTCTTTAAAACATCCCGAATCTCAGGCATTCCAAATCCGTGAGTTACAAAATCTAAAGCTGAGTCATGCGTAATTAATAGATCGATATGTTCATTAAGGGATAATTGATTTACTTTATTTCTTTCATATTCCTGCAGATATCGTTGACTTTTTTTCTTATCAGGACTGCCGATTCGACCAATTCCTAAGATATTAATAGACTCTTTGTCATTAGAAAGTGAAAATACTTCTCCAGTCTTGATTACAAATATTCTCTTATAAAAATCAACAGGGAAATAGGACTCAGAATAATTCTTTTCAAGATCGTCAAGAAAATCATGATCCTCATGATTCCCTCTTACACAAATCATTGGGCAATTGACGCTATCAAACAATTTTTTAATCTCTGTGTCATATTTGAAAAAATATTTATTGAAGCCTAATTCTGAGATGTCTGAATTAGAATGTTTTAAAGTAGCCCTGTCTAGTTTGGATAAATCTGGGAAAATTCCTGCATCTCCGCATTGTAAAATATAGTCAACTTTTATTCCTCTTTCTTCCTGTAACTTTTTTACCAGGTTAAAAGCCAATAATAGTTTTCCATGAAGATCTGAGAATATTACTATCTGCATTAGTGTCAAAAAACTAGAAATATTTGTGAAAATTAATATAAATCCAAATAGTTTGTCAAAAATTGAGTCACTTATTGCTTTCGACGAGATTTTTGCTTATCAATAGATTGATAATAAACCATTATTTTTGATTTTGTCAAATTAAAGGTCAACCGATAAAGTTAGATACCATGAAGATGTACATTTTAATTAAAGAGTCTGTTCCTTTAGGATTTGCAGTTCTGGTAGCAGCACACGCTTCCCTCGCTGCTTATTTAAAATTTAAAGATACACCTGACATTGATGAATGGTTATCTGGACCATTTTATAAAGTTGTTTGCAAAGTAAACACCCTCGAGTTCGAAAAAGCGAAGGCAATTGAAGATAATATCATTCTTACTGAATCTGCTCTTGAAAATCAGGAGGTAGCAATCGCTTTTAAACCCAGAAATGAATGGCCAAAGTCATTCAATTTTTATAAACTATATAGGTAACATGGTGAACATACTCTTCCGGCCATTAGTAAAAGAAATATGACTTCAATAAAAATATTAATTTTAAAAATATTTCAGATATATGCCTTACGAAATAAAAGCAATCATTGCAAAGTCAGAAACCTTCAGGAAAGCTAATCTAAAGCTTCCAATTGTAATTCTTCCTTTCCATATGGGACTGCTTCCATTAACAAAAGAAAATCTACAAACCCTTAAGATCACCAGATTGCTTCTCGAAGACTTCTACGAGATAATTCCGGACAGACAATTGGATAGTGTTGTAGGAGCCATGTCTAAATATGGGAAGGTTGCTTTAATCCAGGCTAATCTGTTTGGAGGTAATGGCGATCAGGCATGCATGGTATGGGATAATGGAGAACGGATTCGTCTGGAGGTGAGTTACAATGCGATTAATCATGCCATATTTGATATAGAAGAAAATATTTGGGAATCTGTAAAAAAAGATAAATTTGAATCTTTTGACCTTGGCAGATTCAGAAGTACTCAAGAATGGGCAGAAATTGCTAAAACAAAGTAAATACCTTCCGTTTACAACTATATACTTTATCTGAGCTTCGGACTGAGACTAACGCTCAAAAATGATAAGAGTTTACTTTTGTCAATTATAAGTAAAATTTAAAAGCATGAGAATTTTTGTAATCGCTGACACACACTTTGGTCATCTGTCACTCATTAATAAGTACCAGTCACGCCCATTCAACTATGAGGAGAAGATTATGAAAAACTGGAAACAGACAGTGACGGATGATGATCTAGTTATACACCTGGGAGATGTTGTAGTCGGGAAATCAATTGACTGGGCATCAACAATTCCAAACCTTCCCGGAAGAAAGATTTTGGTCCTTGGTAACCATGATAAGAAAAATGAATCCTGGTATATGTCACATGGTTTTGATTTTTGCTGTCAGCAATTCACGATTAATATTTATGGAGTACAGATCTTGTTTTCACACGAACCGGCGACTGCAGGTGATTATGACCTGAATATCCATGGACATCTTAACCTTGGAAGACTTCGCGTGTTGAAGGTTGATGAACGACATTTTCTTTTGGCTCTTGAAGCAACAAACTATCAGATGCGACTTCTGGAATCGATTGTTAAAGACTGGAAGAAATCCAAATTGCAATAAGAGGAAAATTATTCAAACTACCGTTAGGTTTTATACAATAGCCGAATATCCTTTGTCCATTTGACACACGAATCATGTAGCTTCTTCCCAAGTATCAATTCAGGCCATATATCGGCTGGCCCGTCATCAAGAAACATCTTTAGTCGCTGTCTATTATCATTCAGCAATTCACCATTTTCAGACCATTCACCCTGGCTTTTCAATTGAGGAAAGTTGGGATTTTTTAAATTGACACAAAATTTAGAGGAGGGACTATGAAAAATTTCAACCGGATGGTCTTCAGGAATTTTTACTAGGGTAATATAATTGATCTTATTATTTTGAATGAGTTTTTTCCCATAAAATTCTGGCTTATCTTGGAGCAATTTAATCCAGTTTTTAACATGTATTTTCCCGGTACTCCATGATGCAACAGGTATAAGAAATGAACTTTTACCCAGCCATGGCTTTTTATTCTTATGAAGTTTTACTGCTAGCATTAATAACAATTGTCTACGACTCCAAATTAAAGCGAAATGACTCTACATTAAAGCACTTAATTTTTTTAAAT
>PMJC01000114.1 GCA_003157235.1 Methanosarcina sp. | reverse complement strand
TTGCTCTTAAAGAAGAATACAAACTTCTTCAGTTAGTCGGAGACAAATTGCCGAAATTTATTCCTTAATTGATTGGTAATTTTTTAGTATCATTTTTGGTCCATATATTTTAACAAAACATTTTTCTAATGCAGAACCGAAGCTGATGTCATAATTTTGTATAAAAATGCTTTTTCTACAGCAATAACATGATTTTACGGGTTTGAACTTGAAAAACAAAGTATTGATCGAATTTCTTTCAGGAAATTTTTTGGTTTTTCTGAGTATTTATCAGAAACTACCACAGTTTGGTCATTCAGAAAAAGAATTATTGATAACTGAAAAGAAGAAAAAAATGTGGTGACAGTTGCAAAGCCAACTTGTTTACCTTGATTTGAAAATAAAAAAAGGAATGATTCAGAGAGCTACTTTTATTCATTCAAATCCTGGACGTGCAAAAGCGGATAAAACTCTAGAAAATAAGACAAAAACAGGAGGGGCAGAGATGGAATATGGACAAAAAGTGGGTAGTAAGTCACACTTAAGATACAAATTTCATAATACAATATAGGGGGTTTATGAGCTGATCAGAAAATTCAAAATAATAACTTCATAACTTCATGATTAATATGTAGATTTATCTGAAAAAATGAAGTGTTTTACAGAGGCAGAAGATACTTTGGAGCAAAATTAAAAGTTATGACTCAACAATGAAAAAAGCAGTAAAAGAACATCCTCTAGGAATTAGTAATATATTTAGAAACAAGAGGATCAGATCAAAAAGAGAAAATGAAACGAGTTTATGCAGTAACTAAAAAGATATTCAAAGCAGGATAAGTTCTTGTTATTACTTTCAAAGAATGAATCTAACGATATTGTTTATAGCTTTTTGTAAGAATCTATATCAATTGATGGAATTGAAAATAATGAAGTATTTTGAGGATAGCGGAAGCTATCTTTAAAAACAAAGAATACTGTATGAGAGAGATAAAATGAGGTCAAAATGCAAGGATTAGCGGGAAAGATTTGGACAGAATTCCTGCGAAGAAAAAAAATTAAAGGTAAATCGAGATTCTATATATAGTAATGATTCTCTATATAGTAATTTATCTGTCAAAAGTACGACATTAGACATAATAATCTTAATCCATTTCAAAGAAACTATATTAAACAATAATGACTAATCCATAAAGAGATGCTAGGGAAGACAAAGCGCTATCTTGAGGTTATAAGGGTTCTTATAAAGTACAACCTTATTTCAGAGCTCTACCGGGACCTTCATAGTGATTATATATCAAATCCAGATTGTACATGTGCTTTTGATATAAAGAGTAGGCAGACAGCAGTAAAACTCAGGCAGGCTTTTGAAGAACTCGGGCCGACGTTCATCAAAATGGGGCAGACTATGAGCAAGCGGCCTGACCTAGTACCACAGCCATATGTTATAGAAATGGCAAACCTTCAGGACAAAGTTAAGTCAATTCCTTTTGAAGAAATGGATAAATCCCTTGACCTTGCTTGCATCTGTGGATATGAGACTCGCGAAGAGCGTAATCGGAAAAAAAGTAAAGAAGAAATGAAAGCTGAAAGGGAAATGAGGGCAAAAGCTTTCATTGAGATTTTTGATAGCTTTGATCCCAATACACTTGCTTCCGGCTCAATTGCACAAGTTTACAAAGGAGTTCTAGGAAGTAAATCGGTGGCTGTAAAGATTCTTCGCCCAAATCTCATTGATACTATTAATATCGATCTTTCTATACTAAACGATTTCAAGCTTATTATAAAAAAAATGCTTGGAATAGAGAAGAAATTCGATATTGATGCTTTTTTACTAGAAATCCGGGAGATGCTTACCCGGGAACTTGATCTCAGAACTGAAGCTGTTAATATGCGACGTTTTGAGGATAATTTTAAGAATGTGAAAAATGTTGCAGTGCCTAAAATTTATCCGGATTACTGTTCTGCCAATGTCCTTACAATGGAATTTATCCAGGGAAGTCAGATCAAAGATATAATCAACCTGCCAATACTGCAAAGCAAGAAATCGGAATACTCGCGCACTATTACCAAAAGTTACCTTAAGCAGGTCTATATCGATGGCTTTTATCACGCAGATCCTCACGGAGGCAATATGATAGTTCAAGAAAACGATACTATTGCCTTCATAGATTTTGGGGCTGTTGGCAGTATAGGTGATGAGCTTAAAAGAAATACTCTGGAATTTTATTACGCTGTCAATAACAAGGATGTAGAAGGAGCAACACAGAGTTTTCTGAAAATAGGGGATGCAGATTCCGATGATGTGGATATTAACAGGCTCAGAAAAGATATGGATAACCTGATCGCAAACCAGAGCTACGGGCTTGAAAGCAGGCAGAGTGACAATTTTGCAAAACTTGGGATGAAATATAATATCCGGCTCCCTGGAGAATTTTCAATTCTTCAGAGAGCAATCCTTCTCATCGAAGGAGTCTGCCTGGAACTCGACCCTAAATACAACATAAAACCTATTGCAATCTCTGTTCTCGTGGAAGCTTATAAAAAGCTTAATATCTCAAAAAGCGCTGCTCTTAATATTGAATTTACCACTGAACCAGCAGACGAAAAGGCAAAATTAACGACTGCAATCAGAGAAATTAATGAAAAAATAGAAAGAATTGGGGATAAATTCATTTCCATTAAACAAAATGAAAGCATAAGAAGTGTTTTTTCAAAGGAATTCTACTTTACTGTCCTTCTTATAGTTTCGACTTACGTATTGTTAAATGGAGGTGCTTTTTCCTGGGTTGGGTTAATTGGGTTTGTGGGATCGGTTTTGATAGTTATTCTTGCTATATTTTGGGATAACTAAGACGATAGAGAATTTTGATAAATCTCAAATTTTGGCCGTTTGTATATAATGCTTATATAAGCAATTTGTTGAAGTCGAAGGTTTATTGAAATTCTCTATATTTTAACATATTATTAATTTGAACAAAATAAACGGACTGAAATAAATGTTAAAACAATTCTCTAGTGGAATGAAAATGGTACTGGCTATTTTGCTGGCAGTCCTTTTTGTAATATCCTTGACAGCAATGGCAACAAGTGCACAAGGCAAAGATGACATTTCAAGTAACGCTAAGATTGTAGATGTTGCCATTCAGAAATTTGCTTTTAACCCGTAGTTAATCAAAATATTCGCAGGGGATACGATAAAATGAATTTAAATGGACTCACCCGACATACAGTAGATGGGGCTATTTTCACGTCTGAAATAATATCCAAAGGACAAAATTACANNACAGTTGTAGCGAAAAAGTGAGGACTTTACAAAGTGCATAGAGAACTGGGGGTCGAATTGCAATTACTTTCATAAATATTTATTTTAAGTCTTTTAAAAACGGCTATGTTCATCAGTGTGCTGATTTTCGATCGTATCCTATTAGCTGGTTTATATTTTCATTATAGAATACACTTTGTTCAAATATACTCATTTTCTAAGCTTACCTATACAGAGAACTAAAAACTGCAATGTATAGAAAATGAGATGCCGAGAGTAGGTATGAGATTTGTCTGGATAAATATTGACTCATTATTGATGGACCACCAAAAATTATCAATGAATAAAAATTAAGGGACTGTATATCAAAAATAATTATTTTTAGCCATCGTTCCCTATAGCATCAACAGGACAGTTTTCTAATGCCTCTTCACAAGCTTTTTTTCCTCATCGTTTTCAGGTTGCTTATATACATAGGAATTTGAATCATCATCATTCATTTTGAAGTTAGTTGGTGCAGTATCCACGCATAACTGACATGCTATGCATTCATAATCACAATAATAAGGTCCTGGAACATTTTCAGCAACTTTATCTGACTTATCAGCTATATTTTACCCCACCTATTGAATTTATCTTACAAGAAAGGTACTTAAGAGGATTTGTATATATAATTTAAATTTAAAGTGGGTTTTCAATTCGTAAAATTCTTCAGTCTATCTGTAAATTTACACTTCAAGAACGGATCAAATATTTTAGTATTTATTAAGCTCCGATTTTAACAAATTTTTATAAAGCTTATATCAGTAATTTGTTGCAACCATATATTTACTACTTCTCAGTATTATTTTTAATTAATGATACNNATGAAAAATTCTAAAATGGAATAACAATTTAATATTAATTCTATTTTTATAATTACCGAAGATTTTTCACAAATTTAACATTGAGTTTTTCCCCTAAAAAACTAGACTAAAGTGAAAATATGTCTAAACAAAAACTAAAAGCCGTAATTTGCTGGACTTCTATTAAGTAGAACGGCTTCGAAGCAAGATGCAGGATGTTCTATTAGAATAAAATTTTCCCTTCTAAGAGATACTTGCATACTTCCTCGAATCCCTTTTCCGGATCTATTTCATCTTCACTAACTTCTTCACCAAGGGCCTCTTTGGATACCACGCTGATATGAGCCATTTCCTTTCTTTCTGGCAAAAATCCTTTTTACGTATTTTGCAAGTACAATATCCCCTTTCCTGGACCTGAATTCACCGTCCCTGACCTTAATTTTGTTGATGAAAAGACGCGTATTTCCAACTATTTCTTCTGCTCCTACAACAAACTTATAATCACCAGGAACGCATTTTTCGATAACCTCTGTTTGTTCAGTTCCTGACTGTGCCGAAAACTTTACAGTTACCTCATCAATATACCTGCCCCATATTGTTTTAATATCTTCTGCCTTAGCCACCTTTACCCATTTCCCTCTAGCATCAAGGGCAGTAATCATGATAGGAAAAATCATTTCTGCTTCCTCATCATCTACAACCATTTCGTCATCTACCTGAAGAACAATCTCGGAATCCAGTTTAATTTTGTATGTGCGCGAAATATCCATCTTGCTGACTATGACCTTCAAAACAGAGGCTTTTGGTATTTTTATCTTCGCTGGGTGTACCTGGCCACACTCCAGACAACGAACTAGCGCGCCTTGCCCTTCTTTTAGAACTTGATGCCCTACTTCTTCCTTAGGGGAACATGAAGGACACTCGACTTCAATTTCTCTTATCATGATATAATCAAAGATATATTCGAAATACTAAATACTTAACTTTTCAGGTGGTACTTTTCCGTGAACTACCACTCAGCTGAAGACTAAGGGGCTTCTTGGTTCAGTCCGTTCTCTTTTGAGACCAAGTACAGGCGCCCATTCCCTGTATTTTACGGGTGTCAGGTCCCAATTAGATTTTGATCAATGAAAGAGAATTTTTTGATGTTAATTGCAGCATTAATGCCTCTATCATGTTTTGTCTTGCAATCAAAAAAATTTTCATTCTCTATCTTTTAGTGTTGGCTCAGAGTTATGATATCCACAAAATTCACCAATTAATTTGCGAATGGCTTTTAAAAAAAATCTAGACAACCTTTCTGGCCAAGATAATGCTGAATCGATAGCCAAAAAAGGTAATGTGAAAAAAAATTCATTTTTGTGTGTCTGTTATCCGAAAAATTTCATTTTCTTGTTATACCTCTTCCATGCTGATAGCTTCGTAAAGTACCNNAAATAAAGTTCTGTAAATCATTCTCTGAAATCCGAAAATTTCCGTCGTTCATCCATGTGCTCTGAATACTTACTATCTACTACAATGTTTCTTCCCTGGATATTATATTCCTGATTGTCTGAATATATGTTCCTAACCTTTTTTTGATATCAGAGTCTTACAGAAACTCCCCTATTCCTAAGGTACTCTTTAACTTCCTTTATTGAATACTTACTAAAATGGAATATACTTGCTGCAAGAGCTGCATCGGCTTTTCCTTCGGATAACCCCTCGTATATGTGTTGAGGATTTCCGACCCCTCCTGAAGCTATGATAGGTATATCCAGCTCTTCGGAGAGTTTCTTTGTAATAGGGATATCATAGCCAGCGCAGGTCCCGTCCCGATCCATACTGGTAAGCAGAATTTCTCCAGAACCGAGTTCTTCTGCCCTTATAGCCCACTGCACTGCATCAATTCCTATTGCCTGCCTGCCTCCATAGATAACTACTTCGTACCAAGCAAAAGTTTCATCTTCAAGTTCCAGAATAGTCTTGTCATGATTATTTTTTATGTCATTATTCCGCCTGCAGTCAATTGCAGTGACAATGCACTGGGCTCCGAATACATCTGAAGACTCTTTGATAAATTCAGGATTTTTAACTGCTGATGTGTTGACAGAAACCTTATCTGCTCCAGCCCTGAGAATCTGTCGAATAGCTTCAATGGAACTTATCCCGCCTCCAACAGTGAGAGGAATAAAAACCTCATCTGCAGTTCTCTCAATAACATTGATCATTGTTTCTCTACCATGAGCAGAAGCTGTGATGTCCAAGAAAACAAGCTCATCTGCGCCCTCTTCATTGTAGCGCTTAGCGAGTTCCACAGGATATCCAGCCTCTTTAAGGTCAATAAACTCTACCCCTTTAACAACACAACCGCCTACTCTGTCAAGGGTCACATCGAGGCATGGTATGATTCTTTTGGTGNNTATCGAAATTAAGACAAATAGTAATATCTTAGATTTAATCTGTGAAAAGAAAAAGCAATGAACTGTAGAAATGAATCCAAAAATAGCTCTCAAGATAAGATAAATCAAAATTTTAGAGTGAAGGTTGAAGGCTCAAGAATGAAAATTCTGCATATTATAACTTCTGCGCGATCTAACCAAAAATATTTATCACACGGGCACCATCAAGTTTGGACATCTCCACATCAGAACTTTCCAATACCTTTTTTCTAATCCTGATAGGAGCTCCTGCACGGAGGGCAAGAGCAATGCAGTCGCTTGGTCTTGCATCGAACTGCATGATATTACTATCCTTTCTTATAAGAAGGCGGGCGTAATATATTTTTCCCACTTTGTCGTCGATCATTACGCACTCAATTTTTATTCCCANNATATTTTTAAGCACATTACCTATTGAGAGAGCTTCCAAGTGGCCTATGAACATAGGAAGCAGATTTCCCTCCACATTTTCAAGGAGCACCATAGGTGTTGGGTCCTCAAAAATATCAACTATATAGACATCTTTGACGTGAATTTCTTCGAAGTCATTATCGATATTGATGTCCATAATCATTAGTTAATCTCCCCCTATTAATACTTAATTAAATGTTCAGGATTAATTAACGTCTCGTTTTTTTAAGCATGGAAATAATACTCACAATAACAGAAAGAACATTTCCATTTTGATTGTAAAAATCAATGTTTTAATCCTGCAGAAAATTCACTTCTTTTTGGTTCCGAAAATCTCCTGATTCAATAATCATTTTGAACAATATAATTTATTGTAGAGTATACATTTTTTTGTAATTATTCAGCCTGGGGAAAAAATTGCAATAAACATTGTTACAAGGACTTAATGAGCAAATTTCAATGGACTTATTTTATTTACTATCGTCTATTGATCATTTTTTCTATTTTCCAATCAGTTATTAATCAGAAATATCATATCGCATTAAAATAGATATCAANNATTTTATTGATGTTAACGTGTTGAGCCTTAGATGACCTACGATGTCTAAAAAATTAAACTTCACACAATAATTGTTTATACAGAAGCAACATAAAAGTTTGGGCATTGGAAACGTTGAGATACTTTTGTTGACTATTATAATGCAAAATTATGATCGCAAAAATTCATCTTTACTTACCGCATTCTGTGACTGCAATAAATCAAAACCACCGGAAATAATTCACATTTGAATGTCTTACCCAACTGCAAACAACTGGGTATGCTCAAGCCTCATTCAGGATATACAAAAATAATTCTATACAAAATATTTTAATTAACTTATATTATTTATTTTCCCTAGTATCCAACATAGTTTTTAATTATATCTAAAGTTATACAATCATCAACAATTCCTATATAACCTACATCATTCCATGATTCATGACCCAAAAGCTTTTTCTTGAGCCTCCATCATTAGTGAAGTATCTTATATTCATAGAACCAATGAATTCTTGANNATATTAAAGCGGATCAATAGCTACAAAGTGATGAAATGTAGCTATTTTTGGCTTCGTAGCTTTTTTGGCTTATATGTTAGTTATTTGCCCTAAAAATTAGCTAAAAATCAACGAAATCGCTCCCTTTTAACTATAAAAGATTGCTATACTGAACAATTTTTTACAATAATCAAAGATTGTGAATCATCATATTTTGAGCGTCACTCAGTTTTGATTATAGCCTCATATTTATGCATGAAAACTAAATAAGAGATCTGTTTCTCCCATCTCAATAAGTTTATTTAAGGCACCTGCACAACATAATAATTATTTGCATTGGAGTTTCTGGTACTTGCACCATTAGTGAATGTATGTCTTCCAATTGCTTTATCTCCATGATAATTTTGATCCCATACCGAAAATCCAATAATTTTCCCGTTGGAATAAACATAGTTTACAAATATTGCACTATGACCACCACTTATATATCCATTCTTATCAAGTGTAGCTATTGGAGTTCCTGATATTACTCCTCCACTCAACACATGCTTTCCTTGTTTCCAATTTTTAGTTTTCACATTATTGTCAACTGCTTCCACGAAGCTGGCGCAGTCACCCTTACCAACTGTGCATGCATCGATATTTCCAATCCATATATTTGTAAAATCAAAACGGGGATCCCATTTTAAGTAATCATATTCTGGGTTTGTATATCTCGGACTTGGTACCCATTTTGCAGAGTTCTGGAATAGAGACAAATATTTGCTTGTCATCTTATCCTCCATTGCCATGGCTAGTAATGAGGCAGCAGACATCATCGCAACGAGAAAAAACGATCAAAAGAACCTTTTTCACATTCGTTTGTTTCCTCATTTATCTACTCTCCGAAAATTTACTCGATATAATCAAAGTTAAAATCTGATTTTCGTTTTATTAAACATGATTATTAGTGATATTTAAATATTGAACAGTTCAAATATATGTAACTGTTTATATGTAGTGAAGTATGACATTATCAATGACAGTATAGCAACGTTTTAGGGTGAGATGTAGCCACCTGGTGGCCCAAAATGGCTATGTGATACTTAATCTTCTATCTACAAGCCATAAACAAAGTATTTCTATCGAAACTAGATCCGGCTTGGATACTAGTGAACCAGTATAACTATTTAAAATCGATGCTGCATTTAGAGAGCACCTCCTAAATTAAAGCAGATGTGTGTCCGTAGCCCTTTTTTGATTGTCTAGGAACTCCTCATGATGTTTTTTTAAGTAAGAGAGTAAACCCTTGCCAGACTTAACATGCTTATATCTGGAAATTAATGTATTATCCACTTTCTAAAGATGTACACAACAATGCAATCTTTCATCTCAATGTTGTAGTAGCTTTAAAATTAATCTAACTTTCAATGAATAATATTGGGCAAATGAGCAAAAAAATTATACATTCGTGTACATCTGCAGAATGTCAGGTATAAAAATAATTGGTTCAATGATCGCAATTATGGAAAAAAGAAAGGTAAGAATACGTAAGTAACCATTTTCATCATGTACTTTCATGAAAAAATATGGAGAAGAATTTGCAGACAGCTTCTAATGTATCTAGCAATTGCCAACATTTATGCAGTGAATCTCAAATAAGTGTTCCTTAAAACTTATCCAGTTATATTTTCAAACTGCAGACAAAAACCTTGCATCTTCACTGACTGAATATAATAGCACACAACATTTTCAAGAAGAACTTGATTTCAGGCTTTCAATTTATTCATGATCTTCTATTCTTTCAAAAACTTTGTCTTATTCACTTTTACATAATAAATGAGATACTTTTTTATTTCTTAGAGACAACATAATATATAGAGTATTATATGAATCCTGTATTTAGAGGAGTAATTAATAATGTCAGGAGCAGAAACTACGGAAATGTTAGAAGGTTTGCAGTTGAAGATTCTAAATAACACAGGTGGGGATCTTGTGCTTCAGGCCCAGAAACTAGAGAAAGGAAAATACAAAAAAGGCCATCAAGCTCCAGCTAAAATAGAATCATATGAAGAAAAGGAGATCGAACTCGTAGCATGTGAAGGAAGCTGCGAAGGTGGAGCTGATATAGAGGGTTGGATCAAGTATGGGTTAAATTACTCAGAAGGATACTGCAAGTTACATTTCAAATATGTAGGAAGGGAAAACAAAGTCACAAATTCCTGTGAATGTCATATACACGATGGGAAAATACTTTATGAGACATCAACAGATAATATAAATGGGAGAAATGTGGGCTGGATAATAGGCCCTAAAGTATAAGTAGGGGGCATGCTCTATTGAATTTATCCTAAATTCCTTTATTAATTAGCTTATTTTTATTATTTTTGCAAAGTTGTTATTTTTGAAAAGTATACTGATTTAATCGGAAAGATTTTTCTTCCTTATTTATTTTCTCAATTTTTTCTTAGATCTTCAATATTTCATAACCACCTAAAGATGAAAAACACCGATACAGGAAATATGGAAACAATATTACTGTGTTTTTCAATGCGTTTCAGTGATTAATTTGCATTATAAAATTAGGAAAAATGAACGTACGTGACGATGAATACATTTTCCTAAGTTTATTAAGTGTTAAATTTTTACTGTGTAGACTATAAAAAGAAAATTGGAGAAACAAAAATTGTGAGTGAAAATTATCAAAATAGCCTGCACTTAAGAATAAATAAATTCTGACACATGCAAAAATGAATTTAATTTGACAACTCCAACTTGGTAATATATCTTGCAGTTTCGATATCTACAAATCTCGAAGTAAAGTAAAGTTGATTAAAGCTAAAATTAATTTTTTAAATAGTATTATATATAATTACACACTTTTATGATTTAATTTCACAATCTTTTACTGAAATATAATTATTGCATCCGAAGCTCTGTACATATACACAGATGTAGGATCTATTTCCTATTTGCCCACTATTTATTCATTGAAAGTTAGATTCATTTTTTAATCTACTGTCATTGAGAAAATAGATGACATTCTTGTGTACATCTTAGGAAAGTAGATTGCATGAAATTTGACTCATAAAAGACAGTTTGAGGTACTAAAGATGACAATTGTAGAAGATGCTCAAAAAAGAATAATTACAGACGAGATGAAGATCGTTGCAAAGGATGAAGGACTTGACCCTGAATTTATCCTCCGTGGTGTTGCAGCTGGAAGAATCGTCATTCCAACCTCCCCCTACAGAAAAGTAAAAATTTGCGGAATTGGAGAAGGACTCAGAACCAAAATCAATGCATCCATTGGTGTATCCTCAGACATCGTTGATGTAGATATGGAAGTCAATAAAGCAAAAGCTGCGGAAGCCGCTGGAGCAGACACCCTTATGGAACTAGGAACTGGCGGAGATTTCTTAGCAATCAGAAAAAAGGTAATTGACAGTATCTCCCTTTCTGTAGGTTCTGTACCCCTATACCAGGCTTTCATTGAGGCCGCAAGGAAATATGGTTCAATTGTACATATGACTGAAGAAGAACTCTTCAAGGCAACTGAAGATCAGGCAAAGCTCGGGACCAACTTCATGGCAATCCATACAGGGATTAACAATATCACTATGGATCGGCTCAAAGCTCACGGGAGGTATGGTGGACTCTGTTCTCGTGGCGGAGCATTCATGACTTCCTGGATGCTCCACAACGAAAAGGAAAATCCCCTATATACTAACTTTGATTACCTGATTGAGATTCTCAAGGAACACGAAGTTGTACTCTCCACAGGAAATGGGATGAGAGCAGGAGCAGTACACGATGCAACCGACCGGGCACAGATCCAAGAACTGATTATCAACGCCGAACTAGCAGATAAGGCCCACCAGAGCGGGCTGCAGGTCATTGTCGAAGGCCCAGGGCACGTCCCACTCGATCAGATTGCAACAAATGTAAAACTCATGAAGGAAATGAGTGGGCACAAACCCTTCTACATGCTCGGTCCACTTGTAACCGACATCGCACCCGGCTACGACCACATAGTGGCAGCAATAGGTGCATCAGTAGCTGCATCATATGGATGTGATTTCCTATGTTATGTGACTCCTGCAGAACACCTTGCCCTTCCAAACATCGAAGACGTCATCATGGGAGTCAAAACAGCCAAGATTGCAGCTCATGTAGGGGACATGGTAAAGTACCCAGACAGAGAAAGAAAACAGGACCTAATGATGGGTAGAGCCAGAAGAGAACTCGATTGGGAAAAGATGTACTCCCTTTCAATCGACCCGCAGCATGCAAGAGAAATCAGGGTCAGCAGAGCACCTGAAGACACCGACGCTTGTACAATGTGTGGTAACTATTGTGCCCTGAAGATAGTTAACCAAAATTATAACCTCGCAAAATAAGCATGTATTGGTAAATTAACAGTAAGGATTTAGTGCTTTATTATCGGATCCTCTTAAAAAAGAGGGTCTTAAATTAGCTCTTAAAATCCGTAATCTAATTTGACAATTGTTGCTTTAAAAATATTCCCCAAATTAATTTTTTTGAACCTTATTTTACAAATCAGCAAGCATCAATAGTTGATATTCAATAAAGTTCAGGAATGAGTAGAGTTTCCTACTTCCCTTCTTTACTCTCCTGACTTCAAATTTTACTGTATCCTTGAGATTGTTATGTATTTTTTTCGCACTCATAACTTTTTTGGATCTAGTTCTTTGAATGAATCAGATCTAATATTTTGGTTTATAACTCTGAAAGACAGAGAATGGATCTGTCCTGAATGTTAAAAAAGCACAATAGAGATATGAATGCAGCTATAAATATTAAGAAAATTTTGATAAATTCCTATACATTTGAGTATTGCTAGTTAAAATCCCTTAACAATGATTTTTATTCATGAAAATTTGTACTTATTTTGCTCTTAAAGAAATATATAAGCTTCTTTAGTCAACAGGAGACAAACTTGTTGAAATTAATTCCTTAATTGATTGGAAAATTTTTCGTATCATTTTTGAGTCCATATGTTTTAACAAAAAAATTTCATGAGCGATATCTGAAGCTGACGTAATCATTACGTTAAAAATGCTTTTTAACAGCAATATCATGGTATTCCCTACTTTGAAATTGATAAATTATGCATTGATCGAATTTCTTTCAGAAAATTCCTTGGTTTTTTTTAGTAAATTTTAGATAGTACCACAGTCTGATCATTCAGAAAAAAAAACTGAGAACTACAAAGAAAATAGAATATTTAGACAGTTGCGAAGACAACTTGATTACCTTGGTTTTGAAAATAAAAAAGAAAATGATTCAGGATATAATTTTATCCATTCAGATCCTGGACATAAAAAAGCGGATAACCCTCGAGAAAATAAGCAGAAATCAGGAGAAGCATCACAGACTTTGGGTAAAAAAGGTGATAAATTACAATTAGGATATAAACTTCATAGTATAAAATAGACAGAGATTATTAGCTGATCAGAAGAGTCAAAACAATAACTTCATTACTTCACGATTCTCAGATAAATTTATAAGAAAAAATGAAATGTTTACAGAGATAGAGGATATTTGAAGCAAAATCAAAAGGTTATGATACAACAATTAAAAGAGCAGTAAAAGAACATCCACTGGAAATGGATTGGGTATTAAGAAACAATAGAATTTGTTTAAAAAGAATTACTTGGAACGAGTTGGTACATTACTAAAAAATTCAAAACAGGAAAATTGCTCACCATTATTTTTTTAAAAAGTAAATCTAATTATATTGTGGACAGTTTTATGTTAGAATCTCTATCATTTGATGAAACTGAAAATAAAATAAGTATTTTGATGATATCAGAAGCTATTTTTAAAATCAAAGAATAATAGATCAGAGAAGGAAAAATATGAGCAGATACAGAAATTAGCAAGAAATATTTGGATAGGATTATTTGAGGTACAAAATAAGAGGTAAATTGTTACCCTCCATCAACTTAGGATTAGGTGATCAAAAATAGTATCCTTTTGAGGGATTTTTAATTGTGTATTTTTAACCTTATATCGTTACTTGCAGATCCAAGATTATTGGTAGAAGATATTTCAGCATAAATAAAGTATTGTGAACTTTTTGATAGCTATAATTTAATTTATTAGGATAAGTTATTATATAGCGCGGCTACATAATTCAGACGATACAGGAAGTAAACAAACTGTGCCTATACCAGGAGTAAGGTCATCTTTCGTAGTAATAATCAAACACTACATTACCTCCAAAACCTTTTTGGATATTCTTCTGATTTGTATTAATGGTTTCGAAACTGACGAGATTTGGAAATATTGACATGTGAGAGATAATTAGAAACAAATAAAAATAGTGAAATTGAGGTGATTTTGTGTATAATAAAAAAGTCATGGACCATTTCATGAACCCAAGAAATGTAGGGGAAATTGAAAATGCTGACGGCATTGGAGAAGCTGGAAATCCACACGGAGATCACATGAAGATTTTTCTAAAAATTCGAGATAACCGAATTGAGGACGTAAAGTTCAAGACATTCGGTTGTGCAGCGGCAATTGCATCCAGCAGCATGGCAACAGAACTGATAAAAGGTAAGACCCTTAAAGAGGCTTGTGAGCTCACAAATGAAGATGTTGCCGAGGCTCTTGAGGGCTTGCCTCCCGGAAAGCTTGAATGCTCAGTAGTTTCCAGGAAAGCCATCCATAGTGCAATCAGTGATTATCGCAAAAAAACCAGGACTTGAAACATTTTAAAAGAGACCTTTAGGTAAAAGATGAGAATAACCCTCAGCTGTACAGGCTTACTAAAAAAGATTACGATTTATCTAGTAATTTTTATCTTCGCAGGAATCCTGCCCATATCTTTCTCGCTAATTTCTGTATTTGCCCCTATTTTTTCTTTTCTTATCCATTATTCTTTGCTTGATCCCTACAGATGCTACAAACTGCAGTAACGCATAAAAAAATGTTAAAATAAATGTCCTGCTGGAACATCCAACTTTTTGTTCAAAGCACTTATATTTCATATTTTGTTCTAAACACTCTATCTAACTAAAGTTAAAATACTGGTACTTCAATTCCAAATATGCCCACAAACCTGAGCGTTTAAATATATCATCGTTCAGTGAATTCTTCTATAAATGACACATTTATTTTGGGATTGATACACTAGGTTACAATTCATTAACTTCGAGTATTCACTGGTATATATCAGTTTTTTGCCAACAACTTTATCAATTTATTTACACTACATTATCACTCAAAACGATTTTTACCTTATGCATCGTAAATTTATTTTTGTCTTTGTTTGGCCTTTAGTTAGACCGAATACTAAGACCTTTATTCTTCTAACTACTGGGATTATTGGAAAAAAGCTTCCTTCTCCTAACTTCCAAACATTATGTTTTGAACGAGGATAAGTTTTACTAAAGCTCATTAAATGAAAAATTACTGTTATTTTTGGGTATGTACCACAATAGCAACATCCTTTCAAGCGTTTCCAGCCCCTTAGAAAAAGGAGCACCACTATTAAAATATTTTAAAAGTATATAATTAGACATTGAAAAACGAACTAGAAAAACTTAAAAATTTATATGCTAATTACATGCTACAGATACAAATCCTAATCAATCAGAAGGCAATTGAAGTACTGCGAGCTCAGAAACAGTGGTGGCGATATTGAGAACTCCGGCTACAATTTATACCACGTGATAAATACCACATGATGAATGAGAAAAGAAAAATATTCTAGTAAAAATAAGTCGAATTCTAATTGAAAAAGTTAACCAGTTTGTGACTCATGCATTCCTTTAACCCAAACAAACTTCGCTAGAATTTCTTTTCTAATTCTATCAATATCCTTGATAATCATCTCAACATTTTCATTCTTGTTCTCTGAAACAACATTTGTTTTCCGAGATTCATGCCGACGACAATCTTTCTGGAAACGTCGCTCAAAATCCACATGCAAACTTGGCAGTTTCCGGCTTCAGTCGCTTCATTCAGGCGTTCCAAAAGCTTTTTAGCCGCATCTGCATTAAATTTTTGAATATACTTTGAGAACTTAAAATANNGTAAATCCCAACGCGACATTATCTCCAATTCGCTTGTTTATATCTAGAGTTAATTTATAAGGTCTAGCCATTGTCACACTGCTTTTACTCTTAAAAATAATATATGTAAGTCTTATATTTGATATTTTTTTTAGTTTTTGTCTGCATGAACCAGAGCGTTGGGCAATTAAGAGCCTACCTAAAAAGTTTTGTAGCACAGTATAACTTTTAAATAAATAATTGAAATGGATATTTTAGACAAATTATAACTGTTACAACATGCCATTAATGACCTCTCGGATAGTCTCTAAGTCAAAAATAGACGATTGTGGAGCGATTTAAGGAATTTTCTTTAGTAGGTTAGGATGATTCTACCTGTACTAATTATAAGTATACTGTGGGATCTGAGATCATTCATTTATTAACTGGCGTGGGAAAGGCTTCTATATACTAGAATTCATGAGATCAGGATTACGTAATATTAATACTAATTAATTTTGGTTAGTACAATTTGGAATTTATATAAAAAATATATAATCAATTAAATTTAATTACAATTCAACGATTTTCCAGTACTTTCAAGAAAACCTACTATCGAGCTGCAGGTATTTTCTTCACCTGCAGCTAACAAAATCAACTTTTTGACATTGAAGACCAACCTGATTACCCATACTAATAAAAAAGAAAAAAGTTAGTCTCAAGCAAAACCATCACATCTACTCCTTTGTTTTGAGCTGTTTAGCAGTGTTATAATACAGCCTGTAAATCAAATTTCTATTTATACCACAAATATTAAGTATCGAACTCTTCGATTAACTTTTGAATGTTTTTAAAAATTAGATTTTATTTAGATTTTGTATAATTAATTGTATTGTTTTACAACAAATAATCGTTTGAAGAAGTATTTGTGGCTAGTTTAATAAATAGATATCAAAATAAGGATGTATAACTAATAGTTTAAAAATACATAGTGATATCTTAGATTTATATCATCTTACTTTTACATATTAAATCATACATTACTTTAAATATACATACTATCATATTATAAATGCTAATATTTTGTTTTATTGGAGGGATTGAATGAAAACAGACACCATTACGATAGATGTTTACGATAAGTATGGCAAGAAATTAATCACAGGAATCACGCCGGAAAATCAGCTAATCAGACACTGCCGATTCTTAAAGACCATAGAGAGCCATGAAAATTATACTAGAATATGAAATAATCAG
>PMJC01000223.1 GCA_003157235.1 Methanosarcina sp. | reverse complement strand
TTAACAATAATTTTTACTCATGCAAAATTTTACTGATTTTGCTCTTAAAGCGAATACAAGAGTCTTCAGTCAGTTAGAGATAAACTTGCTGAAATTGATTCTTAATTGATTGTAAATCTTTTCGTATCATTTTTGAGTCCATATATTTTCACAAAACAGTTTTCTGAGGCAGGCCTGAAACTGAAGTAATCACTATATATAAAATGCTTATTTTACAGCAATGTTACGGATCTTTCTGATTCTGAATTTGAGAAACGGGGTATTGATCGAATTTCTTTCAGGAACTTTCTTAATTTTCCTTAGTACATACTAGACAGTACCACAGTCTAGTAATTCAGAAAAAAAATTATTGATAACTTCAAAGAAGAGGCATGAGGACGGTTGCAAAGCCAACTTGATTGTTTCATTTTGGAAAAAAAGGAAATGATTCATAACGCTACTTTTGTTCATTCAGATCATGGACATGCAAAAATGAATAAACCTCGAGAAAATGAAGCAAAAACAAGGAGAAGTATATATGGAACCTGGATAAAAAAGGTGGGAAATCACATTTTGAATATAAACTTCATAGAATTAATAGATAGGGATTCTGAGCTGATCAAAAACTTCAAAACAATGACTTCATTACTTCATACTTCTCAGGGAGATTTATCAGAATAAAAAAGAAGTGATTTACAGGTATAGAGGATACTTTGGAGCAAAATCAAAAGTCATGATGCAATAATGAAAAGAAAAGTGGAAGAACATCCTATGTGAATGAGTGATATATCAAGAAACAAGAGAATCGGCTCAAAAAGATCGAAATAGGAATGAGTTATGCAGTAACTAAAAAGATATTCAAAGCAGTAAAAGTTATTTCCGCTGCTGTTTAAGATTGAATCTGAAGGTTTTGTTTACAGGTTTTGTTATAATCTCTATCTAATGAACCAGAAAAAAAAAATCGGGTCAAATACAGCCATAGGCTAGAAAAATTTGGACAGAATTCACGCTAAGAACAAAATTAGAGGTAAATCGGAATTCTATTATGATTTTCACGAGCAACCTATATATACAATTTGTAAAAATTGACGAAATTTAGGAACTTATCTAAATTTTCTAAAAGACACTCTTTCGGAATTTCAATTAGCAATATTATTAATCAAAAAGTTTGTAGAAATCTTTTAATGTATTTTTGAAAACATATTGATGGTCAATAAACGAAAGCGATTTTAAAAATAAGCCTTTTCTTTCCTGCAAATATAGAGACAAACCTGAAACCGAGTTGGAGAAAGAAAAATTAAAAAAATTTTAGAGAATAATTTCAATATCCAGTTCTTCTGCAAGTTCTTTGTATCTGTTCCTGATAGTAACTTCAGTAACCCCGGCAACATCTGCGACTTCACGCTGAGTCCTCCGTTCACCGCATAGGATGGATGCAATATATATTGCAGCCGCAGCAACTCCTGTAGGGCCTCTTCCGCTTGTCAGTTCTTTTTCAGAGGCCTGTCTCAGGATCTCAACGCTTTTGGACTGAACTTCTCCTTTCAGATTAAGGCCAGAGCAGAACCTTGGTACATAATCAATAGGAGAAGTTGGCATGAGCTTTAATGAAAGTTCCCTGGAAATAAAGCGGTAGGTTCTTCCGATTTCTTTCCGGCTGACCCTGGATACTTCTTCAATCTCATCAAGAGTTCTTGGGACACTGCACTGACGACAAGCAGCATAAAGAGCTGCTGCAGCCACACCTTCAATGCTTCTTCCTCTTATAAGATTCTTATCCACAGCTTTCCTGTAGACAACAGCCGCGGTTTCTCTGACAGTTCTAGGGAGACCCAGAGCAGAAGCCATTCTGTCCAGTTCGGAAAGGGCAAAAGCAAGGTTCCTTTCAGTTGCGTTGCTTACACGGATTCTACGTTGCCATTTTCTTAAACGATATAGCTGAGCACGATTTTTGGAGGAGATTGACTTTCCGTAGGAATCACGATTTCTCCAGTCTATCATTGTGGAAAGTCCTTTATCATGGATTGTATAAGTCATAGGTGCGCCCACACGAGAGCGTTTCATCCGTTGATCATGATCGAAAGCTCGCCATTCTGGTCCTTCATCCACAAAATCAGCATCTATGACAAGTCCGCAGTCACCACACACTAGCTCAGCTCGCTCGTAGTCATGAACCAGGTTCCTGCTACCGCATTCTGGACACAAGGCCTTTTCGTTCTCAAAACTTTGCTCCTTTTGCTTCTCTTTGCGAGCTTTGATCATGGAACGTATTTTTTCTCTTTCAAGAGTGTCCGAATAGCGAACTCTTTCGACTTCTACCATATCATATCACCTTACAAGTTAGCATGACATCTTTATGATTTCCTNNTCACCGAATATAGACCTTTTCATTTACCATAATCCGAAACTCAGAATCAGGAATTCGCTTAAATCCCTTCACGAAAAAATAAGGTTGGTTTACAGGTCCAAAGACGCTGACAATCGCACCAATCTGGTTCAGGGTCTTATCCACAACAATCGAATTCAATTTTGGAATATTACCTGAGGTATTATCGGATTTGATCTCATCTCCTTTGACTATCAGGTTTTTGGTACCTGATCTTTGTAGCACTTTACCGAGTCGTCTCATATCAACCATGAAAAATTAATAGGATGCTTCCAGCTCAGGCAAAAATATCTTGGTTTTTGATGGTTTAGACTTCCAGCTTTTTTTAAGAAGATATATTGTAGACTGAAAAGCATATGTAGTCTATGCTTATNNGTAATTTAACCACAGGCTTAAATATTTTATAAGAATCGTTGCCAATTATAAAACTGAATTCTGACTATAGAAATAACACTAATTCCGATTACTGACATCTTTTCAGGGAGGAGAGTCATTGTCCAAGTTCGGATATTTTTTTGGAAAAGATGTAACTGATGGCAAAGTAGCATGAAAGACTGCTTGGAGGTAAGGGTGCAAATCTCGCCGAGATGGCAAATCTTGGAATCCTCGTATTGTTTGGCTTTACATTCTGGCTTTACATATACGGTTAAGCCAAAGTATTAATAGACTTACTGGGTATCCTATCTTCAGAAAACGCAATTCCGATATTATCCATAAATTATTCTGATTATCGAGGGTATTTGTGATAGCAGACGATTTAGTCCAAACTTGCTTAACTATTTAGAGAGATAACTGTACTAATTTGTATAGATTTCATTGTAATTATCGCACATGGCCAATAATTTAAAATACTAAATTTATTTTTAGCAGTGAGGATACTTACGTTTTAGTGCTTTTCAATGCATATTTTTTGATTTACAAAACCTATCATTAGTAAAAACGATAAATCCAGTTTTTTGTGGTGAAGAAAAAAGGTACGTAATCAATCAAAATTTACAGGGCTTTCTATACACTGCCTCTGAAGATCCTGATTTAATTTTCTGGTAAGTTGTATAGCAGTCATTACTTTCTTCTTTTATTCAATGTTGGATTATTTTATCTCAAGTACAGAAGCTTTTATTATATAGTCATTACATTTTCCTCCAATCTCTTCATATGACTTATTTGATATGTGGTGAAGATACGAAGACAAACAGAAAAATATATTATAACTCCCGATGTAACACAAAAAGAGGAAAAGTTAAATATATGCGCATCGGAACTCAAATAAGAGTGTTTTATTTCCGGTAATACATTAATTCCGATTACTGACCTCGTTCCAGGGAGGATAGTCATTGTCCAAGTTTGTATATTTTTTTGGAAAAGATGTAACTGATGGCAAAAGTAGCATGAAAGACTTGCTTGGAGGTAAGGGTGCAAATCTCGCCGAGATGGCAAATCTCGGAGTTCCCGTGCCTCCTGGATTTACAATCACAACTGAAGTCTGTGTACTCTATCTGAAATATAAAAACTATCCTAAAGAAGCATTCCAACAGATAGAAGAGGCTATCNNAGGGTATCCATGCCGGGGATGATGGATACCGTACTTAACCTTGGGCTCACAGACAAGTCTGTGATTGAGCTTGCAAATAAGGTCAATGATGAAAGGTTTGCTTACGATTGCTACTGTAGATTTATCTCTATGTTTGGGGATGTAGTGCTCGGCCTTAATTTTGAAAAGTTTGATTCTCTTATTGTGGATAAGAAGAGGGAACTGAGAGTTGAGTCAGATACAGATCTTGATGCAAAATCGTTGAAAGAACTGGCTGAGAGGTTCAAGGAGGTAATCAAACTCGAAAAGGGATTTGAATTTCCCCAGGATCCTAAAGTTCAGTTATATATGGCAATTGATGCTGTTTTTGAATCTTGGAATAATCCGAGAGCCATTACTTACAGGAAACTTAATGGAATTGATAATAGCTGGGGAACTGCTGTCAATGTACAGACGATGGTCTATGGGAACAGAGGGGATAATTCTGGCACAGGAGTTGCTTTTACAAGGAACCCATCAACAGGTGAGAAAAGGTTCTTCGGAGAATACTTAATCAATGCACAGGGCGAAGATGTGGTCGCAGGCATTCGGACTCCGAATTTTATTGATACACTTGAAGATAAAATTCCAGAGGCCTACAAACAGCTTGTGGATATCTGTCAGACGCTTGAAGCTCACTTCAAAGATATACAGGACATAGAGTTTACCATTCAGGAAGGGAAACTTTATATGCTGCAGACCCGCACTGGAAAACGCACAGCTGCTGCAGCCATGAAAATTGCAACGGATATGGTATTTGAAGGGCTTATAGATAAGGAAACAGCGATCACAAGAGTAAAAGCTGAACATATCGACCTGCTCTTGCATCCAAGGATTGACCCCAAAGCAAAGTTAGAAGTAATTGCGAAGGGCCTGCCAGCATCTCCTGGAGCTGCTGTAGGAAAAGTAGTGTTTACCGACGAAGACGCAGAGGCAATGTCCGAGTTAGGAGAGAAAATAATCCTCGTACGAACCGCAACCTCCCCTGAAGATATAGGAGGGATGGC
>PMJC01000130.1 GCA_003157235.1 Methanosarcina sp. | reverse complement strand
TGTATCCACCAAGCCAGCCCAATATCAGCATTAAAGTCTGAAATCCCCGAAAAAAACAGCAAATTTGAGAGCAACATTAACCCTAAAAGGAAATTGGATAGAATAAGACATTGATTAAATACTCCACTTTTTAAAGTATGGTTATGAATGTGAATTGTTTGTGGTTGCATAAAATGAATAATGTCACTTTTGGCAGGGTTTTATTTTATTAGCAAATCAACTTTAGTATTATTGATCACTATTTTAAGTGTGCATCTTGATGACGAAATGATATTGTCTTTATATTCCCTATTTGCGTTAATTATTTTCATTATAAATAAGTATTCAATAAGCTTAATAAAACATGCAAGTTTAAAAAAGTCTTAAGTTGTGTATATTATATAACGTTGCATCTTTTACGTTACCAGTTTATCTCAAATTTTATAGGAATATACAAGTTTCTATCGATTACATGCCCAGTAAATACAATAAAGTATTATATTCCATGGACTATGACAGCTACCTGTCGAGATGAAAGATTGCTGTTCCACTGATATCCATATCTAAAAACGTAAACAGTATGGGGAGACATATTAAGAAGTTCTTTTCTATTGAAAGTAAAAAAAGATGAAGAAATGTGTTAGAAATTTATTAAGTAAGACTGTGGTATCGAAAAATTGAGTTTTGATCCAGTTTATTCATGTTTTTAGTTTTGTTTAGAGTATTAATACCATTATTTCATTTTCTGATTTTTTTATTTATGATTGTACTTCATTTTAGTTAGTTCAAAATGTTCCATGAGCTCCAGATGTTCTATAAGTCCCATAAGCTCCATGAGTAACGGATATTTAATGTTTTCTTATTTCGTGTGGAATTTAGAAAATTAAGAGATTTTGATACAAAAACTGTGCATAGGATTCTTAGATTAATTAAATAATAGATGTAGGAAAGTTCACGATTGAATCCACAATTTTAAAGCGCATTTCTGCATTAAAATAACAAAAATTAAGATATCAAATACCTATCAATAAAAATTCAAGATTGTAATCAATAACATAATTCCTGTAATAACAGGCCAGTACAGTACCTTCATGTACATGTTGTCTTTTGCATCAATAAAGGGGATACTCCGATTTGACGCAAAAAATATTGAATTCAGGGCAACAACCAAAATTGCTAGGTACATTACAAAATAGAAATACTCAAGGTAGATGATCTCACTTATGGAAATTCTAGCTCTGAGAGAAGAGTGGGCAAGGATAAGAGTAAAAAGAATTGAGGTGCAGTAGCCTAGGACTCCATGAGAACTGAAGCCAAAATAAGTTTGATTTTCCCCCTTGGTAATTATTGTAAGTATTGCAAACAGAAGAATGATTACTACTGTTACGGGTAGAAGATCGGGGTCAAAGGGGAATTTACTGCTTCTTTTGATATCGATGTTGAAGTGAAATTCGGGTGCATTGGAATTTGCAAATTTCCCTAATCCAATGTTGGTATTCTTAGAATTATTCCTATAACTAAAAAAGGTTTTTTGTGGACTCCAGCCACTGAGCACGAAAGGGCGTCGTAAACCTGGAAGGCTTTCTGGAATCAAGCTACTATAGGAATTAAAGTCCGGAACTAAGATGTTTTCTGCAGAATTGTTACTCAATACCCTGATCCATGCATCTTCTCTGTCAAATGGGTATTTTGAATAATCAAACTGCTGGTGCAGAGTAGTCTTAAAACGCCAGCCTATAAAACCTGTGTTCTTATTCACATAGACCTTTTCAATTGTAGTTTCTTTTGAATCCGGAAAACTAAAGTCAGGAAGCTCCTTCCAAATCCCTAGGCCTGAAATATTTTGCCAAATATATCCGGTTATTAAGATATCATTGGCATTCAAGAACTCCATGGACTGGAGAAAAAATCCTGTAGGAATTCTGGGAATTGTTGGGCTCGTATTGACATGTTGCAATATCGTTTCAACATCTTCCCTGTCGAAAACAACAAGGTCTCCATTCCTGTCATCAAGAGAGGAATTATTCATAGTAAGATGCCACATAAAGCCTATTCCCAGGATACAAAGTAATGAAAAAATAACCGCGAGCATCCAGAGCCCTTTATGGTCATACCTGTAAATTGATACAAAAACCAGGCACATCAAGAATAAAAAAGTAAACGTTGCGAACACTATATCAATAATTGTATGGATTTGCTCTGTTTTTTTGTTCAGCAGAGTTTCTTCCTGAGGAAGGACAAACCCTAGAGTCCAGTCTGTAGAAGGAATATTTTTTTGAAATACCCAGTAGGATTTTCCTGTAAAGGAATTTGTCGCCAAGTAATCTTGTTTTGTTATGTTCTCATTTATGAAGTAAAGATTGGGATCTTTTTTTGCAAGCTCGTGAATATTTCCATTAAGATACTCTTTGACGGGATAAGAAATAATTTTCCCTTTCCCAGAGATAATGAAACCATAACCCGTATTTCCTATGCTGAGGCTATTTAGATATGCTCTTATTCCTTCAAGAGAGTGACTTACACTTACAACTCCTGCAGCTTTGTCCCTATTTCCGGATTCTGCAAGATAAAAAGGAGCCGAATAATCTATCTGATAATTGCGGTCTGCAATCCCCAAATAAGGTGAAATCCATAATTTGGATCCTTTTTTCAGGACATCATTGTACCATTCGGTTTGTTCACTATCCTTCGTGTAATTATATGTGAGCGGAGCATATACGACTTCCGAATCGTTTCTCTTGAAATGGGGTGCACAAAGCTCCCCGGCATTGGCAGCCGGAGAATATGCAACGACAATACTAAAAATGCTAGGATTGTTCTTCATTTCAGCCAGAAGACGTTCTTTGACCATAAAATCGTTTTTCAGTTTTCCGGAACTCAGATCCGTTGCAACTCCATCAGCAAGTGAGCTAGTAAAATTAAGTCCCATATTGATATCTTTTATGGCAGAGTCGGCTTTTTGGAGTGCATCTTTCCTTGCATCTTCCTGAATTATTTCATTTGTCTTGCTACTTTTGTACTTATATCCGAAATGTATCAGTAGCAAAAAACTAAGTAGACAAAGTAGTAATGCAATACAAACGGTTTGTTTTTTACGTTTATCCAAGTCAGTCATTTTCATCTCTTAAACAATTATTACGGTTCCATCCAATAGCACTTCTTTTCATTGTATTCCCTGTAGTTTAGTACTTAGTGTTTTACTCCTTATTAATTATTTTCAGATTGAGTAAATCTCGTCTGTACAGCTTTTTATTCTACTCATTCAAAATAATAAATCTTAATTTCATTGAAATAAATCCTTTGTTAATAAAAAGAAAAACAAATCAATAGGTACTTCAATGGTAAAATTCATTGTAATTTATGTGGCACTAAATTAAATGTGAAGTCTTACGATCTTTGTACAAGCTACTGCGATGTTGAGAAAAGGTATGGCATTTTTGTATACATATGCAGAAGGTGAGATAGTTAGCTATTTTTAAATTTGATTCACAAATGTCTCGATTTTTGCCTATATGTTTGGAAGTTGATTGTTCCATACCTTAATAGGAATTTAGGATATTTGATCGATTAACGTCACAGTAAATGCAAAAAAAGTATTAAGAAAACATAGTACAATTCAATAAATTCCTTTGCTATCGATTCTATTTAAATAGTAATGTATTGAAAGTTCTGCAAAAATAACTATTCACCGTCCCTTTCTTTCATTACAAAAAAGGATTTTTTGATTTCACTTATGCATAGATTTTGTCACAAAAAACATGTGCTTCCTTGCTTTTGGATGGTTATGTTCTACATTATTAGGACTTACGCACTGCGGCCACAAAATAAAAAGGTTATAATGCAACAATGAAAAGAGCAATGAAAGAATCCCTGGAAATAAGGGATATATTAAGAAACAAGAGGATTGCACAAAAAGAGTTCCCTGGAAATGAGTTTATGCAGTAACTAAAAAGATATTCAAAGCAGGAAAGATTCTTGTCACTGTTGTTCATGGAGTTAATATGAAGATGTTGTGTATAGATTTTTGTTATAATCTCTATCAGTTGAAGAAATTGAAAATAAAAGAAGTATTTTGAGGGTAGCGGAAGCTATCTTTAAAAAAAGAATGATCTACCCTAAAAAAATCGGGTCAAATACAAAAATTAGCGAAAAAGATTTGGACAGGGTTCCCGCAAAGAAAAAATTGGAAGTAAATCGGAATCCTCAGTATTATATTTGAACTAATCAATATCAAATTATATGGATTTGAGACGCCTTTTTTCTTATAAAATAGATTAATACATCATAATGTGGTCTCTGTTCACAATTATGAATAAATTATTTGTGGGATGGCAGAGATACTACGCAATGGACAGCATATCCATTTCACATTATTCTATCCTATTTTAGGGCTTGAAAATTTTGTTATGGATATACAAAATCTTTGAGGTGATATCTGCTCTAAAAAGAAGATTCAAATATAAGTACGCTTCAATAGAAATCCTAAAATCACTAATGTGAATTATGTGTTACCAATTAGCATATGATTTCAATCACTTATATGACTCCACTCACTTGGTATGGACTTAAATCACTGAGTATGGTGATCTAATTCACGGATATGAAGGCACAGTCATAGATAATTAGATACAAAATTACTCAGCAAATTCATTTCTTGTAGAAGTACACAAAATGCCAGCCTTTTCTCAATATGGCAATAGCCAAAAACTAACGCCACTTTCATTGATATACATTGGACAAATCGGCAAATAGATGCTGAAATTGTGTATTTTGTATAATAGAGGTGTACAAATAAATGGCTCAAATGGCTCAAAATTATAAATGAATGTAGGGAATGAATGTTTAGATAGCGGAAGAATTACTCAATGGACTGCATACCCATTTCATTTCGGTTCTATTCAGTGTCTAAGCTTTGAGGTAATTTCATGGATATAAGAATTCAAAAGACGTTTGAGGCTCTTTTTGCCCTTGAAGATGTTCGCGAGATCTTTAGGCAGTCACTTCCAAATGTCACTAGTCTGGAAGAAGAACACTCTATTAAGGAAGGTGTAAACAAAGTAAGAAAAATGTTGGATGATATCGAAAACTGTACTGGAACTCCGCAAGTTAGGAAGATAGCTGATAATATTAACATTCGATCCAGAGAAGAAATGTACATCAATATACAGCCAATTCAGGCAGCTGGGAGGCTTACCCCAGAAGCACGAAAAGCACTCATAGCATATGGAGATGGATATTCAGTCTGTGATGCCTGCAGCAAGCCCTTTAGGCTAGACAAAATCAGAACTCCGCCGATTGGACCATTCCATGAGCAACTTGCTAGTTTCCTAAACATGGATGTTGCGCGTGTAGTTCCTGGAGCAAGGCGCGGTTTTCAGGCAGTGGCATCTACTATTGTCAATAAAAATGATTCTGTCATAGTTTCAGCTTTAGCTCACTATACAGAGTTTCTGGCCGTGGAAGAGGCAGGAGGGATAGTGAAGGAAGTGCCTCTGAACGAGCATAAGTTAGTAACTGCAGATGCAACGGCTGAAAAAATTGAGGCCGTTTCACAGGAGACAGGCAAACTGCCTGTACTGGTAATGATAGATCATTTTGATTATCAATTTGCTAACGAACATGATGTTAAGGGCATAGCGAAAGTTGCACATCAGTACGATATTCCTTTCCTGTACAACGGTGCATATACTGTCGGGGTCAGGCCGGTGGATGGAAAAGACATTGGTGCGGATTTTGTCGTAGGCTCAGGCCATAAGAGCATGGCGTCGCCTGCACCGTCCGGTGTGCTGGCAACAACCGATGAATGG
>PMJC01000045.1 GCA_003157235.1 Methanosarcina sp. | reverse complement strand
GTCAATTATCAGATTTTGCATACGGACAGCCCCGTCAACGGCGAAATTGATGTATTTGTCGGCTTTATCATCGAGATTGCCCTGATATTTTCGTTGTAAAAGTTGCAAATAACTTGTTATCATCCGTAAGGGTTCCTGTAAATCGTGCGACGAAACGTAAGCAAATTGTTCTAATTCTTCATTTGAGCGTTTAAGCTCTTCTATTTTCAACTTTAACATTATTTCTGCTTTTTTAAGCGTAGTAACATCACGTGCAGCGGCAAAAACACCAATAACTTTTCCAGATTCGTCCTGATAAACTGAAGCGTTGTATAAAACAGGTATTATGCTTCCATCCTTATGTTGAATTTCAAGCGCATAGTCCGATATAAACCCTTGTTTGAACACTTCTTGATACCCTTCCTTTGCTATCTCAGGCTCAGTGAAATAGTTAGTAAAGTCGGTACCAATGAGTTCATCCCGTGAATAACCAGTAACCTGTTCTGTAGCTTCATTTAAATCAGTAATTTTACCATCATGCCCAATGGTAACCAAAGGATCCAAGCTAGCTTCAATCAAACTACGATTGTAAATATTTGATAATCTAATTTTCTCTTCTGCTTTTTTCTGCTCGGTAATGTCGATGCCCATCTCAAGAATCATGGGCGAATCGTCAATCTCAGTAAACGGGAAATCATAGGCTTCAATAATACTTCCATCCGGGCCATGGACTTCCCAAAAGTGGGGTTGGCCAGTTTCAAGGACTTTGTATGATTCGCAGAAATCACAGGGTTTTTTGCGGCCAAAACAATAATCATAACAGCATCTTCCACCCGATTCACCGAACTTTTCGCGGAAGCTGAGGTTAGAAAAGGCAACATGATAGTCCGGTGTCAATAGACATATCATTATCGGTAGCGTCTCTAGGATGTCAAAGAGCTGCTGTCGTTCAGCCCCGACAGCTACGGCCACCCGACGATGTGCTTCGCTTTCTAGCAGCGCCTGCTCTACTATCTTACGCTCTGTGACATCGGTATTTGTCCCAAACCACTGAAGAACGTTTCCTGCATTATCTTTCATGGGCAAAACGCGCGTTAGGAACGTGCGGAAAATGCCATCAGCACCGCGTAGGGGGAACTCCATATCAAACATCTGTCCCGTAGCAATCGAAGCCTTCCACTTCTCCAGTACTATTGGCAGCATTGCAGGATCATGAACACTCTGCCAGCCCCACCCTTCCGTCTGCTCAGATGTGGTACCGGTATAAGAGTACCAGCGTTCGTTATACCAATAGATATAGCCATCTGGATGAGCGATCCAAGCCAATTGCGGGATCGCATTAGCCATAGTACGGAAACGCTCTTCGCTCTCCTGCATAGTCTTATATGCTTTATTAAGTTCTTCAGACTGAGCCTGCAACTTCTCGGATTGCGTCTGGAGATTCTCATAAGCCTGAAGTAGTGTATCTTCTGCCTTTTTCCTCTGCAGAGATTGTAAAATTGCTGTTTTTTCGGCTTCTTTACGCTTGGAACTTTCTATCAGTTCCCATTTTCCGTTCTTTTTGATCACAGCAAATTGATGGTTGACAATTACATCGATGATTTCAGTTGCGTTGCACCTGTCTAGATTATAAGTGCAGAGAGCTATCATCTGATAGCTACCTAGAACTCTATCCACCTCTTTCTCATAATCAACAAAATCGTTCCAATCTTCTTTTTCCAACCAAAAAGTATTTCCAGTCAACCTTAAACCATCATAGCCATTAGCTAGAGCCTTATTAAGTTTTTCAACCCACCCATTCAATACTCTATCTGAATCGAAAGCACTATCTATTACATACCAGTGGTCGTAAGAAATTATTTCAAGTTGCCCATTCTCTAAATAAACATCAATATCCGGAACCGCTTTTCTAAGGGCTTCTTTTGCCGTTTCTACTTCCAAAGGTTTTGATGTGACCCACATGCAAAATTCATTATTTTCCACTCCTGCTTTGAAATAAGGAACGAGTATATCTATCAAATCCTCCATGGTTTGATAGAACTGACAGAAATGTGTCCCCCATGACACATCTTCAATAATATCAATGCCAGAATGTCTCAGATTCATATTCATTACTGACAAACACTCATTTCTAAGCTCTTCTATAATCATAATTCTCCAATTTTGCTTTAAACGACATGTTGCAGATATATACGTATGATTCACAATTCGATTATTTTTAATTATATGCCTATCACTAGATTTGGAACTTAATCTCAATTAATTTCCTTTGTTTATTAATTTTCCATTTTGGTCCGACTTTTTTGAGATTTTGTGGCCCACTAATTATTAAAGTTTCTGGATAACTTTTCAAGGATAAAAATGAAATATATTTAAGTATATCCAATTAAAAATATATAACAATCAATGACAATCTGTCAGAAAGTTACTCATCAAAATTCCAAATAAGATCGCCATTGACTCTGTATTTTTGGGCTGACTGCTCAGTAAATTCTCTAATTTTTGTTTATAAAGGTTTTACAAATGAAAATGTTATCTGAGCCTTTGGAGATTCTTTTAGTTGAAGACAATAAGGGAGACATTGGATTAATAACAGAATTTTTCAGTGATTCAGTAATTAGGATCAATCTTCATATTGCCGAAGATGGAGAAGAAGCAATCCGTTTTTTATTTGGTAAGGATCAGTTTTCAGGTTCTCCACATCCAGATATAATTATTTTGGATTGGAATTTACCGAAAAAAAGTGGACTTGAAGTTCTTAGAGAAATAAAAGCGAATAGTAACCTTAAAAACATACCTGTAATCATTTTAACTACTTCCAGCGCTGAAACGGACATTTCTCAGGCCTATGATCAACATGCAAATGCTTATCTCATTAAACCTATTGACTTTGATGAATTCGTGAGAATAATTAAAGCCATAGAAGACTTTTGGTTTCAAGCTGTAACATTACCACCAAAATTAAACGCATTAACAAATATAGGATCAAAGCTTGGAAGAGTTGTGTTTAC
>PMJC01000399.1:7093-12304 GCA_003157235.1 Methanosarcina sp. | reverse complement strand
TCCGACGAGGGATTGTTCAAGAGGACCAGGGATACCTGTTGTATCTCTCGGGGACATATTCCAGGTACCTGGAACTATGCATTGATAGGTGACAACCTTTCCCTTGCTGTCAGTGGATACCCAGTGTCCAAGCGCTCCACGTGGAGCTTCCCACAAGCCCATACCATGGGAATCGTTACCTTTAGAAAGGTCTAAAGGTACGGCGATCTTACCATTTGGATCGAGGTCAACTGTCACCCACTTTAGGAGCTCATTTGCGATAATAGTAGTTTCCTGCATACGAGCCAGCATTCTTGTATAGACATTAGCTGCAGAGTAGCCTTTATCATGAAAAGCAAGGGCCAGTCCAGTTACCAATGGCTCTTTTATTGCAAGCATACGTGCAAGAGGACCGACTTCACAAGGAATTCCGTCATATCTTGGGGCTTTATCCCAGCTGTATCTGCTATTCGGACCCTGGTTATAGACTATTTTTCCCGGATCTGTAAATGGAACGGTCTCACCTTTTGAAGGAGGAAGGTTGTCGTTGTTTTCATAGAAAGAGTGAGCAATGCTTTCCGTAATCTTACTTGGATCAAAGTTCTGATATTCGAGTTTTCCTGTTACGATACCTGAGGTCATGAATCTATTTCCTGCAGGGCTGTTCGGATCGTATCCGTCTCCGTTTTCGGGCTTGTAGAATCCCCCATATGAAAGGAAGTTGATCTTAGAGGGATCGCTGTACCCACCTATTCTGTCGTGTTTAAGGCTTGCAGGAAGGTGAAGGAGATTTTCTCCTACTAATTCAGAGCCGAAAGCTGCATAGAATTCAACATCTCCCCACCCTGCTTCTCTGGAAAAGTCATTTGTATTAAGTGATTTATTAATAAGGCCCTGGAGGTGTTCAACCACAAAGTTTACAGCTTTCGTAGATGAGCTTGCCTTGTAGGTATTTTCAATCCAGGTGTCGAAGGGCACTTGGAGAGTGTACTTTGATACAAAGTCCATAACCTGCAGATAGTACGTGGAAAGCTTTACAACATCTGCAACTGTCGGATGATAGAAATAACCTCCAGGGTATGGTGTAACTGGACCTGGCATTCTGCCGCCGATTATTGCAATGGCTTCCTGTAGGCGTTTCTTTTCAGGAATTGCTGCCAGGTAAGAAGTTCCCGCAGGAATAGGTACGCCGTCTATCTTGTAGCTAATTGGAGCAAATCTTCCGACCATTTCTTTCCAGACTGCGTTTCCAGTATCTTTGAGTGTTGCAAGGACATTTCTGTACGCAGGGTTCGCAAGATCCGGACCCCACAGCACGTATATATGAGTTGCATGGCTTGCAATAGTGTTTAGAGCCTGAAAAATGTTCCTTGTGACAAGAGCATCTTTTGGAACATGTTCAGCCACACCATAAAGATTGTCAAGGGCATTCGTAGCTGCCAAGGAATGAGAAAGAGGACAAACGCCACATATTCTTTGGACAAGAAGTGCTGCATCTCTTGGATCCTGATTTTGTAGTATGCGTTCAAAACCTCTGAACATCAGAGCGGAACTCTGTGCATCTGTAATAACACCATCAGCATCTACTTCAGTGGATACGCGAAGATGACCTTCAATTCTTGTTAAGGGATCAACTGTAACATTTACCATTATTCACTCACTCTCCTTTCATTCTTCTTACAGCATGCACGCCTGCAGCAACGGCAGCGGCACCGATAGCAACTTTGGCTATCGTACCGACATTCTCTCCTAGAAGAATTCCCTTGTTTTCAGCTTCGACATAGAGGGGTCTTGAAGAGTCCGGGAAGCCAGGTTCTACGCAGGCAATGCAGGGCCCTGCCTGAGTACACACACTCACTGAACCATTCCACTTGCGAATTGCACAGTCTCCATGAGCATACGGGGCTTTACATCCCATTTTCCACAGACAATTTGACCCACCTGCCTGATCGTCGAATAGTCCCTGGTCATAGTATCCACGGCGAGGACAGTTGTCATGGACAACATGGTCTGGAGGGTAGAAAACCTTTGGCCTGTTGTATTTATCCAAAATGACTGTAAGATCATCAGGGACCCTTATCTTTCCAAGGATTATCGCGCCTATTGTGAGGAGGATCCAATCAGGGTGAGGAGGACAGCCAGGAATATTGATTACGGGTTTATCGATGTTAAGTTCATTAAGTATGCCTTTTGCAGCATCAGTCTTTAAGAAACCTACTCCTCTGTAATCCGTATCTTGAACAATAGCACTGTTTGCAGAGGTAATTCCTCCCCAACATGCACAAGCTCCGACTGCAACAATGACTGCGGCATTCTTTGCAGCTTCTCCAATGATATCCTTGAAAGTCTTGTTCCCAAGAACAAGGTAGCGACCTGAACCCTTAGGGCCATTTGGAATAGAGCCCTCAATAACCAGAATATATTTTCCTTCTTTGATAAGATCTTCAAGGAGAATCTCTGAGTTAAGCTCAGAAGTATTTGCAAGCTTACCATCTACAAATATCCCCTGCTGGGCAAGAAGAGTTTCATGGTAAGCAAGATTGACATTGAGCTTAGTGAGTGCCTGTATAATGTCAGGGTTGCCTGCATTCAAGAGGGATTCGGAGCATCCAGTGGATTCGGAGCCATGGAGCCAAACGATCTTTGTTTCTGCAAATTCAAGAGCGTTTACTATCTCAGTTTGGAAGCTGCTGAGGAATGTACTTGCTCCGAGAAAGCCTACCGCTTTCATGAAAGTGCGTCGATCCATTTTTAAGAAGTCAACACTATCCAGTGTTTGAACAAGATTTTTTATTCCAGTACTCATCTCTACCACATCTTGGTTTTAATAAAATAATACCTTTAAAACAAATACACATTTAATATTTACTAAAATTATATAAATGCGAACATAATCCTATCGCTAATGTTTTCAATGAGGGAATAGTATTTAAGGTTTTTTACTTTTAATAATATAATACATTAATAGGAGAAAGGAGATTTAGAATAATCTGTGAACTACCACTCAGCTAAAACTAAGTAGCTTTTTGGTTAATTCCGTTCTCTTTTGAGAACAAGTCCAGAGCCCATCCCTGCATTCCAAGGATATCAAATTTCAATTATATTTTGATCAATAAGAGCGAATTTTTTAATGTTAATTGCAGTATTAAATGTCTTTATTATGTTTTGTTTTGCAATTAGGACATTTCCATTGCTTATCTGTACCCTAGTCTATCTTTTAGTATTATTTTTATAGTATTCGTAAAAATGACAGATCTTAACTGATGGTTCAAATTTATCTAGCATAAGAAGAATTTTTTTTCTGACCATTCTGATTTATATTCCAATTTTGTTACAAAACTACTCCACGCCGAATCACATATAGCCTGTGATAAATGGTGATTCTTAGTCATGCCTTTAGCATTCATAGTTTCAACAGCTATTGCTTGGTTCTCGCAACAAGTTTAAAAGAGAGTTTTTGTTGAAAATTATTTCTCTGATTTGTTATTTTTTTTAGAAGTATAGCAAGTTTTGTTAATGTATAAAATTATCTTTGTGTGCAAGTACCAAAAAAGATACTAGAATAGCTTGAAGAAGAACTCAAACAGATAATTAATGACATTGAAAAGGAGGACGATTTTGAAATACTAAAAATGGAGACTTACAAAGACCACATCCATATACTCGTTAAGAGCGAGCCAAAAGTCAGCACTCTTGCATCATTCAAAAACTGAAACAAGAGACAACAATTAGGCTATGGAAAACTCAAAAAGAGTATTTGAAAAAAATACTAGTTGAAAGAACATACACTATTGTGTGATGGATATTTCGCATCTTCATCGGCAAGGTTAGAAAAGAAGCAGCCGAAAATTATATACTGAACCAGGGTTGAAGTTGATGCTTACATCTACTGAGCTGAAGACCCAGTTGTTTTCCGCTTTGTACTATAAAAAAAGAAAATTAATTATGGAATTTCATAATACTAAATTTTAATGTACCAGATAAATAAATGCAGGCACTATTCAGCCTACCGAAAATTAGTTAATATATATATTATTCTGATGCAACAGATATTTCTGCTTACTAACTAATGAAAAATAAAATGGATAATCAATAGTTGACAGTTTATTAAAATCAATCAATCGAAATTTGCTCATCGGATCGTAATAAAGAAAGCTACCAGTATTTTGTCTTTAAAGATAAATAGTTATCAATATATCGTAAAGAGGATCTAGTGATTTAGATAGAAAAATAATTTAGAATAAAACGACAAATATGAAACCTGACAGATACTGATATAGAATGAGTATATGAGAAATATATATAAGTATATGGATATCTACATTTGTTTAACATAATTTAGTTATATTTAAGATAGCATGCATAAACTGTAAAAGAAATAAATTCACAAACAAGTATGGTGATATTTAATCTGTTACTTCACTTCGCATTTATTTTGCATAGAGATTTATGGAGAGGAAATTTCAACAAAATATTGAGAAGCCTTTTTTTAAATGAAGATGTTGAGCAAATCAAACTTGAGAGGATCTCGATAAACTTTTGATTTTCAAGAATCATTTATACACTATTATATAAGCATATAGCGAAATTTAGGGGTTTATCGAAATCCTCTATTAATTGGGTTACATATTAAAAATCAATCTGTTCCAAATTCAGATCGAAAAGAATTTTGAACAATTGTAAACCATCTTCGAATCAACTTGTAGGCTCAAAAAAACATTTTTAAATTATTCAGGAGAAGTGAAAAAACACAAAAGTTATAATATAGAACTATAGAATTGCGAAAAACAATTTAACCCTTGATTTATTTCAAAAACCCGGAATCTAGTTTTAATCATTGAATCTGTGCTTTTTTATTCGAGGCAATAGTAAAAGTAAAAAACGAATATTTAAAAACAGCGATCAAAAGAAAAAAGTGGATATTAACCATAATTATATCTAGCGCAAGGGTAATAAAATAACTAATTACAGAAGTTAAGGCTTAAATGAAAACCTGGAATGGGGATGAAGCCTGTTTATTCAGTAATGAGAATGAAATTTTAAAGGCTTTTTGCTGATTTAAACCCACAACCTATTTCTTGCTATAACAAATCTTGCTATAATAAAATTTCCGTAAAAAGATAACTCGAATACGAAAAACTAATTTAGAACAGTTAAACGGCATAATTTAACCATATTTTGAAAGAAAACAGTAGAGGTAACATGTGTATAGCTATTCCTGGAAAAATTACG
>PMJC01000399.1:0-7074 GCA_003157235.1 Methanosarcina sp. | reverse complement strand
GCAGGTCTTGAAGATATAGATACCTTTGAAAATGAATCTCAATGAAGAAGGGATGCTGATTAAAATGGAAAACGGAAATTCTCCTTCAATATCAGCTATTCCTAAACTTGAAAAAAAACTCCTGGAAAGAATTGGGAATTCAAAGATATCGCTTCGCATAATGCATGTATGTGGAACGCACGAGAGGACTATTGCAAAAAATGGGCTTAGAAGCGTGCTTCCAAAAAGTATTGAAGTTATTAGCGGCCCTGGATGCCCGGTCTGTGTCACTCCGGAAGAAGACATAGATATTGCAATCGCCCTTGCGAGAAGCGGAATAACTGTTGCCACCTTCGGAGATATGATGAGAGTCCCTGGTTCTTCAGAAAGTTTGCTGGATTCAAAATCTGAAGGTACAGATGTAAGGATGGTCTATAGCATTGACGATGCTGTTGCCCTTGCAGAAAAAAAGCCAGAACTCGAAGTAGTCTTTTTGGGGATAGGCTTCGAAACCACAGTTCCTGCAAATGCTGCTTCCCTTTTGAAAAATACCCCCGATAACTTTAGCCTCCTCACTTCTCAGAAGAGGACGCCTCCCGCAATAGAGCTCCTGGCCAATGATACAGAAGTTGATGCCTTTATTGCTCCTGGGCATGTAGCGACAATTATAGGCACAAAACCCTTTGAACCTCTTGCAGAGAAGGGTTTTCCGGTTGTTGTTAGCGGTTTTGAGGTCAGAGACATTCTCCTTGGAATAAACATGTTACAAATACAGGTAGAGGAAGGTTTCTCAAGGGTGGACAACGGCTACCCAAGAGTTGTAAAACAGGACGGAAACCTGGTAGCTTTAGAAATGATGGACAAAGCATTCGAAACTTCGGATTCTGAATGGAGAGGCATCGGGAGAATAGAGAATTCAGGACTGGTACTCAGGAAAAAGTTTGAAGAAAAAGATGCAGCAAAGAAGTACATAGATATCTATGCCTCTTTAGTTAAGGATATTCGAAAAAAAGCCGAACTAAAAGACAAAAAGTGTTGTATTTGCGCAGCTATCCTCACAGGGAAAGCAAAACCTCCCCAATGTCCGAACTTCGGACAAACATGCACTCCACAAAGTCCGACCGGCCCATGTATGATCAGCCAAGAAGGAATGTGTTATAACTGGTTAAAATACTCAAGGGCTGGAGGTAGTAGACTTGCATGAACTTTCAATTGCTTGTGAGATCTTTGAACAAGTAAGTAATTCAGCTACATCTCACAGAGCAACGAAAATTAAGCAAGTGATTCTCCAGATTGGAAGGTTAACACACACTAATCCTGAGCAACTGAGTTTCTGTTTCAAAGCCATTGCAGAGGGAAGCATTGCAGAAGATGCAGATTTCAGTGTAGAAATGATACCTCCTTCTCTGGAATGCGAGTGCGGATATGAGGGAACTGTGAACAAATCGCAGATCCGAGAAAGCAGCGAACTCAAAAGCGAGCTTCTTGCTTATACAGCAGCTATGGAATGTCCAATTTGTGGAAAACTGGCTCATATTATAGGCGGAAGAGAATTGATAATTAAAAGCATTGAGATCGAAACAAAAGACGAAGATTTAGCTGAAAACAGGTAAAAATAAGCCTTTAAGTGATATATTATGTTAATGCATGTAATCCATATGGAATACGATGTTTTCAAAGCAAACGATAAAATTGCTGAAAAAAACAGAAAAAATCTTGACAGGCATCAGGTCTTTTCAGTCAATATCATGGGTGCAATCGGATCTGGAAAAACAACTCTAATTGAGGAGGCGATTAAAAATCTCAAAGGGAAGTATAGAATAGCTGTAATCGCAGGAGATGTAATCGCGGAAATGGATGCTTCCCGTTTTAGGAAACTTGGGGTATCGACAATTCCTGTAAATACTGGAAAAGAGTGCCATCTGGATGCAAAGCTATTGGAAAAGGCCCTTAATGAAATAGATCATGAAAACACGGATATCCTTCTAATTGAGAATGTAGGCAACTTAATCTGTCCTGTGGACTTCAAACTAGGAGAGCATCTAAGGATAGTAATCGTAAGTGTAACAGAGGGAGATGATATCATCCTCAAGCATCCGATGATCTTTAAAACTGCAGATCTTGCAATCATAAATAAAGTTGACATTGCATATGCAGTTGACTGTAATACAAAGAAAATGCAAGAGGATATTCTTTCCTTAAATCCTGATGTTCCTGTTATCCTGACTTCGAAACACGACTTTAAAAGTCTGGAAACCTGGATTAGCTTTATAGAGCTTAGTTTCAAGAAAACTGCGGAGAAATAAGATATATTAGAAGAGCAAAAAGCGGGAAAAAGGAGACGTATATGAAACCCAATGTCATTTCTCTTGAGCACGGTGCAGGCGGAGAGATAATGCAGGTACTGATAGGAGATATAATCCTTAAAAACTTCCGCAACAAAAGTGCAGGTTCTGTTGGGCTCGAAAACCTTGATGACGGGTCCACTGTCAGGCTTGAGAATTTCAATCCCGCATCCGAACTCGTACTGACTACTGACAGTTATGTGATAACCCCTTCCTTTTTCCCAGATACTAATATAGGAAGACTTGCAGTTGCAGGCACAATCAATGACCTCACTGTTATGGGAGCAAAACCACTTGCCCTTACCTGTGCTGTCGTAGTTCCGGAAGGTTTTTCACTCCAGAAGTTCGAAGAGATAATCAAAACAATGGATGAAACTGCTTCAGAAGTTGGCGTGCCTATAATCACGGGAGATACAAAGACAGTCGAGAAAACAGCACTCGATTCTATTATCTTGAACACTGCAGGTCTGGGTATTACTGATAGCCCTGTAAGAGATTCGGGGCTCAGCCCAGGTGACAGAGTCCTAGTCACAGGTACTGTTGGAGACCATGGGATTTCTCTTATAGTCCACAGGGGAGGTTTTGACTTCGATACCGACCTGGTTTCAGATTCTGCACCCCTATGGAATCTTATAAAGCCTATTTTGAAGCTTAGAACACTAAAAGGAGAGCCTGTAGTCACGGCAATGAAAGACCCAACACGTGGCGGGCTTGCAAACTCCTTGAACGAAATGGCAACAAAATCCAGAACAGGTATCCTTATTGAAGAAGATTGGATCCCATTTAAGCCTGCAGTTTCCGCGGCCTGTGAGATGCTGGGTCTTGATCCTCTTGAGGTTGCAAACGAAGGAAAAGCAATAATTGGAGTAAAATCCGGCTTCGAAGAAGAGGTTCTCTCAATTCTTAGGCAGCACCCTTACGGCAGAAATGCCGCTATTATCGGGGAAGTTACTGCAGAAAACAAAGGAGAAGTAATCCTGAAGAATCGTTTCGGTGGCATGCGCTATGTGGATATGCCTTCCGGAGATCCGATTCCACGCGTATGTTAACCTAATTGTGCCTGTAAAATTGAGATTCAGCATCCTACTGTTTGTTTCGCTCACTTAAGTGGACTTATTTATTTGTTATTTATTATTGTTACCTATCAACTTTAAATGCTCAACGAATTTTTGAAAGTATGGGATTTATCAGTGTATCATAACTATACCTAAAAATATGGTCTGCAAGTTTTCAAAGATGTGTAATTGTAATTCATACAAAATTGATAAACACAACTTAATAATTAACAATTACAGAAAATGAGCTCCACCAAACTTACTCATTAATTTGCAACACAGGAGTGATTATTTGCTTTACCCGGGTTGAATAACTACAGAGGATTATCAATAAACTCCTAAATTTTGTCATATTAGAGGTTATATACAAAATGACCCGTGAAAATAAGAGGTTTATTGAAATCTGATGCTTATTAAAATATTATAGAGATTTTGACTAAAGAAGATATACATTCTTGTGCTAAAAATTATTAATTCTTCTGAATTTCGCACGAATATAATTAATTAAGAAGGAGTTAGTGGATGCTTTCCAGAAAAAGAAAACCGGGCAATCTCACAAATTTGCCATAAATTCACATTTAAATTTTCACATACTGTATATTTTTAGGATTTTCAACATGTTATTTTCGTTCTCATAACACTATTTAAGCGTTGAAATTTTACCGAAAAATAAGAATACTGACAAAAAAAGTAACCTGTGTAAATGTTTAGTTTTTAATTACATAACTTTTGAGTCCTAAGTTTTTAGTATTGTGAAGACGGAAGAACCTGATATACAGAACAAAAAATGATTGATAGATCAGAGAAAAAGGGAATAAAATCGAGGAAACTGAAAAAACAAATAAAATGAGCAGAAGTGATAAAAAGATAATGAGAGTATTGAAGAAAATTTGATAAGCCATAAAAACCAATAACGAAAATATATGACAAAAATTCTCATCCGAAAAGCCAAAAAATCGGATATGCAGACAATTGAGAAGCTTCTATCCACTTACTTTCTTGACATGGAAGATCTTGAGCCAGAAGATTTCTTGCTGTATGAGATCGATGGAAAAATTACAGGATGTATTTCCCTTATAAAAACTAAACTTCGTGGGGAAAATATTATGGAGATTCATTCCATTGCAGTCCATCCGAACTTCCGGGGAAAAGGTATTGGAACAAAGTTGGTGAAACATCTTCTGAAAAATATAGAGAATAATTCATTCGATTTTTATGCGAGGACAACTGTTCCTAGATTTTTTGAAAAACTTGATTTTGTGAAAATAGAAAATTCTGAAAAATTTTTTCTCTGGGAAGATTGCAAAAGTTGTGACCATTTTGAGAAATGCACTCAGTATGCGATGAAATATTCTTACAATCCAGTAAAATTCTACTCATCACGAGTTATACAAAAAAGTAATGTTGATGTCAACAGTGATGAATAATTTCCCATATTTAACGGATCAAATTTACAAGCTATCAATATTTAGGAAAAATTCGAGGATTGTGAATAATGCTNNGATGCTGAAAGAGAATGAAATTTTTTTGATAAAGGTTTTGAGTTCACAAAGCTTGAGTATCATCGAAATCTTCAAGCAAACAGGTTTTGAAGGAGAAATGTCAGAAATATATCCAGCTGGAAAGTTTCCCAAAATCACAGAAACTCTCCGGAAGAGAAAAGCAAGCTTGATCTTTTAAAATTCATTTTCCAGATATGTACATAAGAATGTCATATATTTTCAATATGACAGTAGCTTATTTGATCTAACTTTTAATGAATAAAAGTGGGCAAATGGACAAATAAATTGTATATCTACGTACATTAGCATACATCTTTGGGCCTCTGTGAACATATGTGTATATCTGCGAAATGTAGAATTGAAGGTATTTAAAGACTGTTCTACAAGAAGTAATTGTCCCTATGGAGTAATCATTGGAAAAAAATGTCTATACAGACCAGATAAAACTTTAGATATACAAAGGTTGCGGGATCTATGAAGAATTTTGCCCTCATGGCATTATAAAAGGTAGCTATTGTTCGTAATCAGTCCGTTTTGGAAAGTCTTAAAAGTCTTACAGTTTAGTGATCCAGGTAAATAAATGTGTTTTTTTGTCTTAAAACTTATGCATTAGTTAAAGCAATGAATTCTTTTTTATCGCAAAAGGAAAGGGTAAAGAATCAATCAAATTTTACAGAACTTTCGATGTACTGCCGAAAATCTAAATTTATATGCTCCTTAAACTTTAATTAGATATGCGTTGCTATTAAAAATAGTATCCCTCCTTCGAAGGATACGCTACTATAAATTGTAGAACACTCCCCATCACAGCATCTCTTACAAACTCTTGGATGGAGCAAAGTTTATGATATGAGCACATCGCATTAGATTAATATTCAAACTGGCCAGCATACTTATATGTCCAGTCTATTAATCCAGGGTAACTCTATACCTTTTGTTTTCACAACAAAAAACAGGATTCATCGTTTTTACTGATGTATAGATTTTGTGTCAAAACTTATGTATTTGTGAATCACTATAGTTGCAAGACTTATAAAGCACTCTAAGGTCAACTTATAAGGAATAAAAGTTACGTTTTATGGATAAAAATAGCTATTTTCCAGTTTTAACAGTGTGTCTAATATTTCTATACAACAATTTCTTGATATTAGTAACTTTACAGAAAAATCGACACATTAACGCAATAANNTTTCTGAAGAAAGTTGTGTATTCACTTACCAAGGCTACCTGAGTAATTACGTTTTTTCTACCTTTTTGTCTCAAGTTTCATTTTTTAACGACTTACTTTTGTTTTCCTATTTCGATTTGTTTGAAAATTTCCTTTACAAAATTTTCTTTAGAATACAGATAAACAGATGCAGGAAGCCCGGTATTTGAGATCATATAGAGTAAGCTCATAGCTGTCCTGTTAAGTATCGGGGAGCAGTTTAAAAGAGAGCTCCTTGATATCCTCACCATTGTATCCAGAGATTTTATCCCTGTAAGGTAACTTTTTATACCCATACTTCTCTGACTTTTTTCAAAAATCAGATCTATCCATGTATTCATCTCATCGATCAGAAGCTCCCTCGTAAGATCTTCGGTAACTATGCAACTTTTCCCATTTTTGATATTTTTGAAGAACTCTCTAAAATTATTACCCTTTGCAAGAGTGTAAACCTGTCCGAGCTTTCCTGAATGAGTGTCTGTTGTCGCAGCAATGCCTTTGTTGAATCTTTCAGCAAGAGCAATTGTAAGTTCATTTTTCGTTTTTAGCTCATGCATGTTATACTCAAGTACAGGAAAAAACTTTGCCAGCCTTAGTACTGCAGATGGTTTAGGTTCCTGATGAAAGTCGAACCAGAAAGGATGATTATACATGAAAGGCAATCTTCGATTCTTGAGGTATCTAACAAAACTTTTCAAATCTCGTTCTATTTCGGCGATTTCTCGAAGCTCGAAGAAATCCTCCCTATCAAGCTCGAAAACGTTGACATGCAGCTCGTGTCCTGCAAATTTCGGGTCAGCAACACTCATTTCAACTCCTGAAACAAGTTTTTCCCTATCCCATCCAAGAATCTCGTATGCCCCTATTGTATCGTGGTCTGTAAATATAATGTAATCCATTCCCATCCCAAGGGCCTTTTCATAAAGACTCTCTGGATGCAGATCCTTTGCAGGAAGCACATCAAAGGAGCAGGTAGTATGCACGTG
>PMJC01000218.1 GCA_003157235.1 Methanosarcina sp. | reverse complement strand
TATGATGTTATTGCCCCGAAGCACAACAGAACCAAGGGAACGAACTTTTTCTCCTTTTACGATTTCCATGGTGTCCACTAGATGCAGGTTCATATAATCATCAACACTCTTAAGAGTACCTTCAAGCAGATTAAAATCGCCTTTCATTTCTACCTGGATCCTGGATCCAACAATTTTCTGAACTTTTTTATTTGGGAACAAATTTAAACCCTCGCTTAGTTATTCCTGGTTCCCTTACTCTCGGGTTCCTGCTTTTCACATTCCAAAACCAGTGCGAGCAAACCTTATCAGAATAATATACACTATTTTTAGCATGTGCCCCTATCAAAGGCTCCTACAAGCAACTAAAAATTATTCTGAATATTCACTTCACCGACTTTGAGGAAAACTAAAAATTACATACCCTTTACAGAGATATATAACCATCGATATCCATAGTTCCTTAAATACCTGTCAGTTCAAGTAGCTCTATTCAAAAATAAGATATCAAACATTTAAGGCATAGAAGCAACTATTGTATCTTTTATCCTATCAGATGTAACCCTTAATTTCCGTAGATTCGTCATCATACTTTGTAGATTCTTTACTCGATCTTTGAATCGCTCTTGCGATGGGTCCAAAGACAGATTCGTATTCATTAATATGCTGAGTAAGCCAACGATTAAGTTCAAGAGCAGCAACTGGAGAGAGAATTACTTCAGTTTCAACACGCCTTTCAACAATCCTAGAATCTGGAACATCACCGAACATCTTTGGAGTATCGTTGTAAAAACCAATCCTGAAATCATATGGACTATGCCCGCCTGCGGCTCCTATGGCGTATATCTGCTTGAAACATTCAGCTTTCACAAATTCAATTATAATACCTTTTTTATCATTTTTGAAATCTGCGCTTTCGATATTTTTTCTGGACTCTGAATCCTCGGCCATAAAATTACCTCTATATTTTGCTCTCAAAACTATTTCTTAGATTAAGCTCTAATCTCATATAATATCCAAGATATCTGGTTTGCATGCTTGAATGTATGAGCCGAACTATAGTTAAGATATAATTAATCATCTACGATTAATGCGGTTGCACTTTTTTGCTATTTTTATACTGGTAAATTTCGTTATAAAAGGCTTTCCATATTTCAAAATGATAATTTATCTCCGAATTTCACTTGTTTTATTTGTTGTTTTTATGCAATGATCAGATTAAAACATCGATAGATTATGGGGTAACACTTTATTATTATCTCGTGTACTATCTTACTAGCTTAATTGTGAGTACACTTTTATAATTAATTGAACAAAAACAAAGATTCCGGATATAAGCAAAGATAAATTGTCCCTACATAGCTTGAAGAATACAGGAGAAAAACAAGAATTGTCCATGTTTCATACTTGGTTCAATCACCACAATCAAAATTGGAGCTATTGGTATAGACATCCTACAGATGAACACATCTGCACATAGATGTATAATTTTATTTATATATTTGACTACTATTATCCATTGATCATCGGTTTAGGAATTTCCCTGCCTGATAGTCTCGAGTTCAAAGCAAAAATTAATTACAAGTTTTGATCACTTAAATTGAAATCAGTATAATCTNNTTTACATTATGAATAATTTAAAAAGTTTGAAAATCGATGGAATTTAGCAAGATTCCTCACTTAACCAATGACACATGAAATTCAATTACACATTAACCTTATAGGATGATACTTTATCCTAGCTGTGGGATCAAATTTAATTTGAAAGCATTCTATAATAAATAGATAATATTTATATATAGCTAAAGTACCTTTAAATTTCAATGCTTCTTTTTGGACATATTGGCGTCACGTTGGGAATATTTTTTGGACTTTTATTTATCATACCACAATTCCAGGCTATTATAGATCCAACATATCTGGTCATTGGATCGCTTCTTCCAGACTTAATAGACAAACCTCTAGGAATAATTATATATTCGTCTACCATTGCAAACGGACGGACGATAGCTCATACATTGCTATTTTCTTTTACCCTTTTTCTGACAGGTTTATACTTATACGATAAAAGAGGAGATACCAAAGTCCTTACCCTTGCATTATGTTCTATATTTCATCTTATGGAAGACCAGATGTGGGCATCGCCTAGAACTTTATTTTGGCCTTTTCTAGGATGGCGTTTCTGCAAAAATCCACATCACACTGGACTAAAATACTTATTAATGCTTTTTAAAAGATCTTTTAAAGATTTATAAAAAGGCTATACTTATCGTTTGCCATCAGACAATATATTTTAGGTACATATTTGAATACTATATATAGCGATTTTATAACATAATTCTTAGATATATGAAAAAAAATAACGCTATTTGACGTTTTGTACCTTAACCGCATCAGCAGTGCATCGAAAGTTCTGTAAATTAGGAATTACTCCGTATCCTTTTTTTCACCACAAAAAATAGCATTTATCTTTTTTACTGACGTATATGTTTTGACAAAAACCTGTGCATCAATGAAACAATAAATTTAGAAACATTATCAGCATGATCATGGACTTAGAATCCTTTTTTTATAGCGAAAGAAAAAAGACATAGAGTCAATCAGATATTACAGAACCTTCGAACACTACCATGCAATCAATCAAAAACCAGAAAATAATAAAAAGTCTCATATCTCGAGAAAACTGTACTATAGTCAAGCGGGTAATTTTATTCAGGAAAAACCTGAAAGCATTCAGTGATCAATTATCAAAATATTTATCTGTAGTCAAATGTAGCTGAGTTTTTAATCGTGAGGAAATGAGCTTGGACTGGAATGAAGCATATAAAGGAACACCACAATGAGATATCGGCCACCTCCAACCAGTTTTCGAAGCCCTTATAAAGGACGGAGAAATTGAGCATAGAAGGGCCCTGGATATTGGATGCGGCCGGGGTGATAATGCAATAATGTTAGCTATGAATGGGGTGATGTCACAGGTATAGACCTTGTTGAAGATGCCATCTCTGACGCAAAGGCAAAGGTAATAGAGCGCCATGTTAAGGTAAATTTCGTCGTCGGGAATGTATTAAGCATGGACCAGCTTTTCATGGAGGCTGAATTCGACATCGTTATAGATTCGGGGTTGTTTCATGCGATGACGGACGAAGAAAAGCCAGTTTTTGCACGGCAGATACATAGAGTACTAAAACCAGGCGGCAAATATTTCACGCTGTGTTTCTCCGATAAAGATCCCGAAGGCTATGGGCCCAGGAGGATTCCAAAAGCTGAAATAAAGCGTACTTTACGCCACTTTTCAATATTATCTATATAAAAGACTCGACTTTTTATTTGGAAGTAGAGCCGAGTAGCAGTAAACCTTGCCTTTTATCCGCCTTTCGGAGTTAATTCGATCACGGCAGATATTTGGTGCTCCATGTTGGAATCCTATCCGAAAATCACTTATGGCATGTTGTAAAATTACAAATCGGTCTTTAATATCCGAGTATCCGTTCCGGTTGTGAATAGTGTCAATTGTTAAAGTTACAGAGGTCAAGCACTTTTCGGATGAACTCTTAAAGAGAGTTTCTACATAGCCAAACTATAAACTCCAAAATTATGCTCACCAAAAAATTATAAACCCATTTTTTTGTAGATGTACACAAAAATGCCATCTACTTTTCTCATCAAGAACTGGAGCAAATAAGAAATACTACCTTTAGAATAAAATATATATATCACCATTCCTCTATGGTATAGGTCGGGCCATATGCCTTATGCCGAGGTAGTCTAGTGGTAGGGCGCAAGCCTGGAAAGCTTGTGGGGCTTAGCCCCTCGGGAGTTCGAATCTCCCTCTCGGCGTCGTATTTTCTACGTAATTCTTAATGCAAGTTTCTCAATATTTTCATCTATATTTCAGCACTTTGCTCGAATAGTCGATCTTCAATCATTTTTCCATTTAATCTTGCTGGAATTCGTATTGAATAGAAAGCTAGTGAAGATAAAATTATATACTGGTAGTTTCATGTAAATGAACTCATCAGTATATGCTGTAAAGAAGCTCCTTTAGAGAGCTGCTCCTGAGTCTTTCGCATATTTATTTTGGGTGTTCGGTCAGGGGCTACAGGATGCTGTATGCACTCCATTGGAGGAAGTATATGGTAGAAGAAAAAAAGAACGAAGAATTAAGGCATCTTGTTCGAATTATGAATACCGATCTGAAGGGGGCAAAGCCGGTACAATATGCCCTCACAGGCCTTCAGGGAATAGGGAGGCGTACTGCAATACTCATTGCAAGAGGAGCAGGAGTGAGCCCAACTGCTATACTTGGATACCTGCCAGACGAAGAAGTGGCTAAGCTAGACAATACTATAGAAAAATTTGAAGATATTGTTCCCAGTTGGATGTTGAACAGGCAAAGAGACGTGACAACAGGACAGGATAGACATCTACTCGGAACTGATATCTTGCTGACCTTCAGAGAAGATATTAATACCCTAAAAAAGATCCGCGCCTACAGAGGGCTCAGGCACGAAAGGGGCCTTAAGGTGAGGGGACAGAGAACAAAATCTACAGGCCGTCGTGGATCAACTGTTGGAGTCAGCAGGAAAAAGTAATTTTCCGATGAGGTGGTTCTAGATGGGATATCCAGGTAAAAAAAGAAAAAGTTATGAGACTCCGAAGCATCCATGGCAGGAAGCAAGGATTGCTGCCGAAGTTCAGTTAGTAAAGGCATACGGTCTCAGGAATAAAAAAGAAGTGTGGAGGGCAGCCAGTATGCTCAGGATGTTCAGATCCGAAGCTAGGATCCTGCTTGCAAATGTTGCAAGTGGTCAAGAAGAAGGACTTGAAGGACACCTGAAGACCCAGTCCGAAGAAATTATTTCAAAACTTATCCGTTATGGTATCATCAAGCCGAAATCTGATATTGACGACATTCTATCCTTAAAGACTGAAAATATCCTTGAAAGGAGGCTCCAAACCCAGGTTGTTCGCCTCGGGCTCGCTAGGACCGTCATCCAGGCACGTCAATTCATCACTCACGGGCATATTGCAGTTAATGGAAGAAAAGCTACTATTCCAGGGATGTTGGTTTCAAAGGAAGAAGAGATGCATATCGGGTATTATGAGACTTCTCCACTCATGAGTGAATCTCATCCTGAAAGGCCTGTTCAAGTGGCATCCTCTCTTGCAGACAAAACTACTACTCTCAAAGCTGTTGCCGATGCAAAACAAGCTAGAGAGAAAGTTCCTGAAAGGGGCGGCGGAAGGAAGAAGAGAGGGAGAAGGTAAAGATGGCAGATATGAAATGGGCCGTGGCTCACATCAAATCATCGTTTAACAACACGATCATCACTGTAACAGATATAACAGGAGCTGAGACCATTGCAAAGTCTTCTGGTGGTATGGTTGTAAAAGCTGCAAGGGATGAAAGCTCTCCCTACACTGCCATGCAGATGGCCAGCCAGCTTGCAGACCAACTTAGGGATAAAGGCATAAACGGCATCCACATCCGTGTAAGAGCTCCTGGAGGGAACAAGCAGAGGAGCCCAGGGCCTGGTGCACAGGCTGCGATCAGAGCTTTTGCAAGAGCAGGAATCCGAATTGGTAGGATCGAAGACGTTACTCCTGTTCCGCATGATGGTACCCGGCCAAAAGGCGGAAGGCGTGTATGAGTGAATTTTCAAAATTCTATTTTTTGAATGGATAAAAATATAAGGAAAATTAGGGTATATGACGATGGAAGTAGACATTCTGGAGTTATCGGAAAGATCTGCAAAATTCATCCTTTCCAATGTAAGTACAGCTTTTGCCAACAGCATTCGGCGTGCCATGATTGCAGATGTACCAACTCTTGCGATTGAGTATGTAAACCTTTATGACAATACCTCGGTACTCTATGATGAGCAGCTAGGCCTCCGTCTGTCCTTAATACCGCTCATAACGGATATAGAGACTTATGTACCACAGGCAGAATGCGATGTCTGCGGGGGGGAAGGCTGTCCTGCCTGCGAGGTGTCATTAACCCTTAGCGCAGAAGGCCCAGCAACTGTTTATTCGCGGGATCTGATTTCTTCTGATCCAAAGATCCAGCCAGCTGATCCTAACATACCTATTGTTGAGCTAAAAAAGGGGCAAAAACTCGTGCTTGAGGCTATTGCCCATATGGGATACGGTAGAGATAGCGTTAAATGGCAAGCTGGTGTAGCCTGCGGTTACAAGAACATACCTATCATAACTATTGAAAACTGTGATGCATGTGGTCAATGTGCTGCAGAATGCCCAAAGGGTATCATACGACTCGAAGGAACAGAAGCTAGAATTGCTGGGGATGATGTCATTAAATGTTTTCTCTGCAGGCTCTGTGAGAAGGTATGTGACATTCATGCAATTAAAATAAACTTCAATGAAGAAGCTTTTGTGTTTACCATGGAATCAGATGGTTCTTACACAGCTAAAGACCTTGCTCTAAATGCAGCAAACGTGATTAAAGGTAAAGCTGAAGAAATATTACACATACTGGACCAGCTCTAAGCGAGTGCTTAGATGCAGTCCATAATCTACTTTTGTCATAATTCAGGTCTTTTGACTCTAAAAATTTCAATTGGAGATATTCTCTGAACTTTTTATAACTGAATACTTTATCTATTGTTTTGCTTTATCAGGNNTTCTTATATTTTTGAGTAAAACTTCGTTTGCTAACAAAAAAAATAACACATTGATAAATGCTTGATATTAAGACAGAGGAACATTCTATGTGCGAGGGTTGCCCAGCCAGGTCAAAGGCGATAGGTTGAGGGCCTATTCTCGTAGGAGTTCGTGGGTTCGAATCCCATCCCTCGCACCAAATTTGATAATTATCAAATTTCAAGCTTTATTCATTTCTACAGATTTTTCTTGTGCATTACGCTCAACTGAAGACTAACTGGCTTCTGGGTTCATCCCTTTCTCTTTTGAGAACAAGTCCTCAAGCTTAGCACCCGCATTCCACGGGTATCAGAGTCAAATTTGATTTTGATCAATAAAAACAAATTTTTTGATGTTAATTGCAGCATAAAGTCTCTATTATTTTTTGTCTTGCAATCACGACATTTTCATTCTCTGTCTTTTAGTGTTAGCTCATAGTTATGATATCCACAAACATGAAAGATCTTAGATGATGGTTCAAATTTACCTATCATAAAAATGGTTTTTCCTGACCATTATGATTTATATTCTGATTTTGTTACAAAACTACTCAACGCCAAATCACCTCTAGACTGTGTTAAATGGTTATTGCTTACATACTTCCCTTGCTTTTTACCGTAATCTTTGGAGATATAGCCGCCTATAACCGGAATGCATAGCGTATATTCATACCATTACATCATATACTGCAAAGCGCCGATTCTCTCATTTCTGCTAGTCGTCATATTGAGTTTCAGTGCTTTTCTGCCGCAGAGATTTGTAATAGATAGCATCAATTATTTTGAGTTTCATAACCCAAATATGGAATATTACATTTGCCTGATATCAATCGCTTAAGAATATACCCATGGATCTGCGTGAAGCAAGCACTATTTTCCGCTTCAACGGCTGATGCGAGTTAAGACGCTGGAACTGCCCTTTGCAGCCATAAGCTTAATCTGTAATAGTCTGATGATTTGAGTAGGAGGATGATTTTTCTTGATGGCTGCAGAGATATTAACTACAAGTCAGAGTGATTTCAGAATTTCAGGATTAGGCAGCTACCTTAAGGAGGCAGCAAATAAGGGAAATTTAACAGCTGTAATTTTGGGAGTGGTAACCCTTATTTTTGTTATTGTGGTTCTTGACCAGTTAGTATGGTAGCCGTTATCAACATGGGCAGATCGATTTAAGCTGGAAACAGTTGAAAGCAGGGTGTCACACACTTCTTGGTTTTATGATGCGCTTCACAGTTCACACATTATTCGCCGGCTCAGTCGAAGCATATTCTCCCAATAAATTGAGCCGAGGGATTTAAAAAAATCCTTCATCATTTTTCTATGACCGAACAAAAAAGATTTTAAGCCTTTCTTTCTGAAAAGTAATTTATGCTAGTAATCCTTTTTTATTTGGGTTTGAATGAGAAAATTTGTTAAGCCGAGAGTTGTGGTTAGTAAATGTCTTGAGTTCGATCACTGCCGATATAACGGAGATATGATCAGCAGCTTAATCGTGGCAAAGCTTAAGGAGTATGTTGATTTCCTGTCTGTTTGCGCGGAAGTGGAGATAGGGCTTGGTATTCCAAGAAGTCCAGTGAAAATAATTCTTGAAAAAGGAGAACACAGGCTTATCCAGCCCACAAGCGGCAAGGATGTAACTGAAGATATGAA
>PMJC01000469.1 GCA_003157235.1 Methanosarcina sp. | reverse complement strand
TTTAATTTTAGACAGCTAATATTTTCCATTTATGATCTAACATTTAAGAGTTCAATTACTTCCTATAATAAGCTATTCGAGCTTGGTCCTTATAAGAGTAATCAAGCTCAATATCCCTTTTTTGCCCCTTAATTTTTGAAGTGGGTTCTTTTTTACAATTATTTTCTGAATTTTCTTTGCTTTATGTAGATTCTTCAGAAAAGTTCTTGTTTTTGTTTCCAACTGCACCTTCTAAAAAGATTCATCCGACATTTTGCAGATATATATATGTACAATTCGTTTGCCTATTTGCTCACTATTATTCATNNTTTCATTTATTTGAGCCTGTTATTCGAAGAATTTCGTGTTCGTTTTTAACTTTTTTGATATTCAAGGAACCTTTTTAGATGTTTGTGATATATGGATCATTTTGCCCCTTCAACATTCTGTTATACAGCGCAAAGAGATATACTTTTATACTATAATGTTTTAGCATATCATTTTTATACACTCTTCGCTTAAAAGTATGAGACTTGTGCACTTGAAGTACAAAACCGAATCCAATAGTGGCAATAACCAAATTCACTTTTTGTGTAGTATAAGGTTTAAAGGTTATTTCTTTCGTAGTTCAACCTCGTAAAATCGATGTTATCTCATTTGTATCATCTAGAGGTACATAAACACATAAAGATTATCATTTTTGTGCCCATAATTAATAATTATGTAGGAAAAGAGTACATTTGGTAGCCTCAGTTGTGTATGAAAATTGTTAACCCATTAAAGATGGATTAGTTTTGCCTGGTTTACTTGACGTTTGTATTTGGTGATAGTTATTGCGTCCGACTTGGTATCCGGCACTTTGTCCTTGCAAGTATCCGTTATTGAATCCGTCAGTGTATCCTAGGTCAAAGGTAGAACTGCTCTTTAATACCAAGTTAATTTTCCCACCACTTCCAACTTTATTTTCCAGTCCTTTTTGACAGTTGCTATATCCATCTTTCATTCCAGCAGTGTATCCTGCGGTGGATCCACTATGGAATCCTCTACTATACCCATCAAGATACATTTTTTTAGAAATTAGTCCAAACTTGCTGATGTCAGTATTTGCGCTTACTGCAACACATGCAACTGACATTATAAAAAGAATTACTAAGAGAAGATTCAGTGCCTTTCCTGCTCTAACAACTGTTTGCTTTTTCATTTATCGGCCCTCAATTTCTGCTCATTTTTATATATTTTTAAATAATTACATTTTTTACTCAATATGTCCATGTCCTCCAGCTTCTTAGTAGTAAATATTTGTCGATATTTAATTTTAAGCTTTGATGTTCGTTGTTTCGGTGACCTGTATCACCCTCTCATCACTTTGAATTCCACAGCTATGAATATGCTTGATGTTCCATTTCTGATATATTCACAATCATACTTTTCTGAGTTTCTAGGCCTCATGGTAATGATCATTCTCTGATATCTAAGTAGTTTCTTTGATGTTTCACCAAGACAGATGGTTAATTCTTTCGGATTGTAATCATCTTCATAAAGATTAAGAAGGTAGTACGTACTGCCTCTACGTTTATAATCAATCGTCTGAATACACTACCCACTTCTTAACAAAGACATAACTTTGCTTTTTTTGGAATAATCCGATACTCTCAGTGTTTATGGTTTAAAAGACTTTTTTGACTCGGTTTTCAGCAAGAATTGTAGGCTACACCTCTTTATTTTATCGAAAGAACTGGTTCATACTTGAGCTACCATTCCTTCCAACAGGCTTATCGGTGTATTTTTCATCTTGACTGGATATGGTTTTGGCTCCAAGATCACTTTGGATAACTTCTTTAATCACTTCCTTCTTTAGTCTCAAAACAATATTTCTACAAAACCTAATGTACCCCTCTCTAATTTCCCTTCTTTTTGCTGGTTTGTCGGTACTAATATACATGCTCATTAGTACGTTTTTATTTAAATATCCATTTTTCACAAAGTCCATTTGAAAATTTGCTCCTTTATATTCAAGTCTAATTGAACATAAAGATACAAAGGGATCCAGAGCTTATTAAAATGACGAATAATTTAATGTTATAAATATTCTAAAATTTTAATCAACCTCTAATTTTTACAAGTCATTTATATACTACTTATAAGTATATAATAAGATTAGAGGGTTATATCGAAATCCGTACTATTATTAATGATTTCGGACTGATTATTTCCTTCATTTGATGTGTTGTAGTCTCAAGGAGGTAAGTTAACACATTAAAAATGATATATATAATACATTGCATTATAAAAAATAGTGTTCTTGAAAGGTGACTTGGTTTATGTTCATATCTTAAAATAGTTTTTACTCCATATCCAGTTTCTATATCCATCGTTTTCAGCATCTATAAGATTTTTTCCTGGTAAATTTGTCTATTGGATCCACATTTTTATTTGTTGCAAATAAGATGTTATTCTTTGTTTTGATCCAAAATTGATATAATATTGTAAATTGGTCTACCATTTTTAAACTTATATCAAAATACAATAGAAGTATTTCTATTTTCATCTTGTATTTTCCAAGAATTTCCTTTATTCTATTGTTGGATTTAACTGCGGGCACAAACCTCAGCTTGTTATCATCCATTTTTGAGACAACTTCTCCTTAAAAAACTCTCTATCCATGCATAAGGTTCCAACTTTTACTTCCATTATTTCAATCCTTCCGGCTAAACATTCATGAAGATCGAATATTCTTTGCTTAATCCATTTATGCTATAACGCCGAGTGTTAGCTTAAGCTCTTAATTATATAAGATGAAAAATGACTATTTTTAGGAAATCCAATTCTTCCGTTTTAACCCTCCTATAGATAAAGTGTCTATGCTGCCATAATATTGAATATCATAGAAGTTAACAGCAATTTCTTGAACCTTGGTTTTAAATATATTATCTTAAAAATTTCACCATTTATTTTCCCAAATAAAGAATTCGGCATTTTACAGATGTACACAGATACATAATCTGTGTGTCTGTTTGCCTACTATATATCATTTATAAGCATATGACAAAATTATGGAGTTTATTTAAATCCTCTAAAGCATTATAAAATTCTTGATAGCGATAATTTACTCCATCAAGTAAAAGTATTATAGCAACGATATTACATAATTCATCAGTAAGACAACAAACTGGCTGTGTTTATACTAGACTTCTTCATCATGCTCGATGGCTACATTGCCTTAAATAATTTGTGTGATATTTTTTTGATTTGTAGAACTGGTTTCGGAACTAACGAGATTCCAAAATAGTATTTTAATGTAAGGATATAGATAGATTTAGAGCTTATTAAGAAATATAATTTAATTGTTGAAGTGCTAGTAAGACTATATATAAAGAAACAATATATTGAATAACTGTCTTAAAAGTGGTGAAAACAACCTTCAAACTATTTGTATAAGATGACAGGTAATCTGGGTGCATGCAGCGCATGAGACAGAGCTAACACAAATTTGTTTATATTTCAGGATGCAGTTATAATAAAGATGATTAAAAATGAAATTAGATAATATAATACGTTGTTTCATAATAACTTGTCTCATATTAATTATAGCAGTACTTATAGAGGTAGCTTATTTTGGATTAAATCAAAAGAACACTTATTACATCAATAACACAATTTATTCTATTACTGCTCCATTTGTCAATAATTTTTCAGATATATGCAGCCAACAAAATATAATAATACTTGCTATAATATTTACCATTAGTTTCATGATAACCTTAAATCTGATATCAAAAAGAGAATAATCTCAAAAATGCGTGGCTAAAAACAAGTTTATAAATTGCAGTCATGATTTGACAACGATGATTTTTAGGTTCCAATCCTCAAATTATTAAATTGGATAGAGGTATCCAGTCTCACGTATGGCATAAAATTAAAATTCATTACTATTCTTTCATAGAGTTAGTCTTGTAAAGGGCAATCTTTATCCGTACTATAGCCCCAAACTTTTTTTTGTAATAATTCACAAAAAAAGATAGTACATGATCCAGTACTTTTAGATTGCTCGCAGTTAAAACAATCTTTAGGCTTCATATTCTCCCAATAGGCAATGTTAAATTTATAACTCCATTTGTAACTTTTGTATCAATCATTCGAATATTTCACCATTTTAAACTCCAATCTTCGTTTAGTAACTTTTGCTTGCGAAGCAGTGTCGTATACTCTAAGAGGTGTTATTTTCACAATATGTCCCTAAAAACAGATATATAAATTTATATAACTACACATTGATGCACATAAAAACACATCTATTCACATCATACCATAAAAGAAAATTCAAATAGATCTACAATTTCANNGATATGTTTGTAATCTCCATAAACTCTAAAATTTGTAGCTTCACACTGTTGAAGTTGAGTACTGATGCTGATAATTTTTCATAATTTTCAAGACGGACTTCGTAAAAATTAAGTTGAGTTGCTTCCTGAAACTAGTCAAGTTTTTGTCTTAAAGCAGCATCTTTAAGGTTAGTTTAAATTATTTGAGGACAAACAAGTCTTTCAATTGCAACGGGATCAAAGTACTGAGAATACATGTGGAAGTAACTGTTAGTGGAACTTAAACAATTGAAAAGAATCGTTCGTATATCTATTAGATACAATTTATAT
>PMJC01000085.1 GCA_003157235.1 Methanosarcina sp. | reverse complement strand
ATAAACCGAAGTGACCGGATAGGTGCCATAATCAATACCATTGGAGAGAACATCTAAGCTTCCAATTTCAGGTGTGTACCCTGTAAATTTGGCAAGAGTGTATATGTTGGAGCCTTTTATATAGATCCTCAACTGATTGATCGCTATCTTTTTTGTTATAGCAGAAGGAAGAGTATAACCCAGGGTAACATTTCGTAACCGTGTAAAAGATCCGTCCTGAACAAATTTATCGGAAGGTTCGTAATTATTCCCTCCATAAGTAGCTCTGGGCTCTGTATTGCTTGTTCCCTGACCTGTCCAGGCTCCTAAAACGTGTTGTTCCCAGTTATAGGGATCAGGCCTTACAACTTCCTTGGCATTAAATATTTTATTGCCATAAACTCCCTGGATATCAACAGAGAAGTCAAAGCCTTTATAATCGGCTTCCAGATTAAGTCCCAAGAGGAATTTAGGTATAGGAGATCCGATATATGTTCGGTCGTTGCCATCTATCTTCCCGTCATTGTTCACCTCAACAAATCGTAAATCACCAGGAACTGCTGTTGAAAGATGGGGATATGCATTCAGTTCATCTGTACTCTGAAAGACACCATTGGTTTTGTACCCAAAAAAAGCTCCGATGGGCAGACCTACCCTGCTTTGGGTTGTTCTTTTACCATTAGACAGGGCTCCGCCATACAACACAGAATCTATACCACTGCTTCCACCGATTTTCAGAACTTTGTTACTAACTGTAGATCCCAGAACAGAAATAGTGTATTCTACTTGTCCGAATTTGTCCTTCCAGGTAATTTTACTCTCAAGACCTGTATTTTTTACAGAAGCTGCATTGAAATACTCTACAGCGCCTTGTCCGTTTCCAAGGTAATCAGGTGTTGACAGTGGGATCAGAATACCATTAGTAATACGGTGATAATAGTCGAATTCTCCGGACAGTTTGTTTTTAAGCAAACTAATTTCCAGACCGGCATCGCTTTGAGTGGTACTTTCCCATTTAAGGTTCGGGTTACCCGAAACATTGTAAGTAACTGCTGAATTTGCCGCGGAAGGTATTCCCAGTACAGTAACCAGGTTCTGAGTAAGGGAATATTGTTTATCATACGGGATTTTATCATTCCCAATGATTCCCCAGCTTCCACGTACTTTTAAATTCGAAATAAAGGGTAAATTTTTCATGAACTGCTCCCTGGAAACATTCCATCCCGCGGCAAACGAAGGAAAATTGCCATACCTGTTACCCGGGCTGAATTTGGAGGATCCGTCGCGACGAAAGGTAGCTGTTAAAATATATTTTGAATTGTAAGTATAGTTAGCCCTGAAAAGGTACGATATCATTGAGTAGTTTTGATTAGGATCAACTTCGTCGGAAATAGTGCTAACGGTATTAACTCCATTTGTGGGATCATATATATAATTTGGGTTGAAGTACCAGAAATCCGACGAAGTGCGGATTATGTTTTTCCCAGTCATCGAGAATTTTTCAGAAGTAGCTTTCTGCATCGTGTAACCTGACACAATATCTATGGAATGAACACCAAATTGTTTATTGTAGGAGAGCGTATTTTCCCAGAGCCAGGTTATATTATGGTTATTATCCTTTGTGAGAAGGTTTAGCAGATTTTGTTGTTGTGAAGACACAAAATAAGCAGGTGTAAAACTTGTGTGTTGATTATATAAAGCATCAAGACCAAAACTCGTCTTGACTTTAAAATTTTTCAGGATTGTAGCTTCGGCAAAGAGGTTGCCCACACCGCGAACTCCTTTATTATAATCATTGGAATATGCCAGGTCGGCCAGGGGGTTACCCACATTAGGTACCTCAGCGAAGCTGCCGTCAGGATTATATGGAAGCAGATCAGGCCGCGCACGGTAAGCTGAATAGGTAACATTTGGTGCATTTTGCTGCTTATATGGAGTTATAGTTATGAAATTACTTACCTTAATATTTTTTGTCAGGGAGTAATTATTATTTAATTTGAAAGTTACTCTTTCATAACTTGATTTATCTATTATCCCTTCCTGTTTGAAATAACCTATGCTCACATAATATTGAGTTAATTCAGTAGCTCCGGAAGCCGATAACTGATGGCTCTGAATGGAGGCAGGATGAAATATCAATGATTGCCAGTCGGTATTCGGAAGCAGATCCACGTTATTATATGTTGGGGTAATCTCGTTAACCACAGTGCCATAATCCCTTCCGGAAAGCAAATTGATTTTTTTTGCCAATATCTGCGTGCTATATTCTCCTGAATAACTGAAGGTAGCTTTCCCTTCACCTTTTTGTCCTGATTTGGTGGTCACCAGTATAACTCCATTGGCTCCCCTGGAACCATAGATGGCTGTAGCCGAAGCATCTTTGAGAATATCCATGGAAGCAATATCTTCCGAGTTAAGAAAGGAAATGTCATCCACGATAACACCGTCAACCACATAGATGGGAGAACTGTTGTTGAAGGTACCCACACCGCGGATGCGAACCGTAGGTAGCGCTCCCGGGGCGCCCGTGGTGCTGGTCACCTGAACACCTGTAACTTTTCCCTGCAATCCCTGCTCCGGATTTAATGAAGTGATCTTAGTGAGATCAACTGTTTTTATGGTGGCTACTGATCCTGTCAGATCACTTTTTTTAACAGTTCCATAACCAATCACCACTACTTCGCCTAAGGCTTTCGATTCCTCGAGCAACACTACGTTGATGATTGTTTTGCCGGCAACCGGAATCTTCTGATTTGCCATGCTTAACATAGAGAATACCAATGTGTCAGTTGGAGCAGCAACGATAACATAACCACCGTCAATATCGCTGAAGGTGCCTTTTAATGTATTTTTAACTTGTACTGAGGCGCCCGCAACCGGAATATTCTTGTCATCCGTAATCTTCCCTTTAACTTGTTGTTGTGAAAACACGGGCAGAAGAATAACCTGAGAAATAAAAAACAGGAATAATTTTTTCATAAGTCAGAGCCATTTTTATCAAAGTAAATAAAGAACAACTTTCACGCGAAAAAGTTGAAGTAAATTTCACTTTCTCAATGAAAAACTTCTCTTTGTTTCATAACTCAACAACAGTACAACATTCACTCTTTTTCTCATGGTTATGAACCATTTACAGAAAATGTTTTTCATTAAGGATTTTATTGGAATACAACCCCAGTTCATAAACCATTACCCTTTTACAATTGTTCATGATAAAGCCTATTTAGACTGATTATAAGATTATAAAGGAAATTACTTTTGTGGGATGAGAGATTACATAACTATATCAAAAAGTTACATTATTCCCACATTTAAGGATATTATGAACTACTTATGATCATGTGTGCAAACGTGATTTATTCTGACTTCTTTCCGATATGAAAAATAGAATTCTTCAACTACGGAGAAAAAGGATAAGCAATGAATTCATCTAATCCACCATACTTGTTGCCTTACAACTCTGAGTTT
>PMJC01000302.1 GCA_003157235.1 Methanosarcina sp. | reverse complement strand
CCTTAGGCTTTGTCTCATTCAGCTTATGTGCGGTCTGTATTTGAATATCTCCAGTCCCTTGAAAAAATCGGAGGCTTTTCCAGTAGCTATCCAAAAAAAACAGGACAATTCAAGAATAATAAGAAAATTATAATTGGAAACTATAGGAAATTTCGATAAACCTAAGATTTCAACAAATTGCTATATAAGTTCTATAAATAACCAGCCAAAAATTAGGGTTATCGAAATTCAATACAGTCAGTAGCAAAATCTCTTAGCTAATTCAAAATTAAAATTTAAACCACCGGAAATACAAAAATACCTAAATTAGTTCCAGCATTCTTAAATTAGTCCGTTTAAGCAAGCAAATCTAGTAAAGACAGTACATTTTAGAGCTGCGATTCTACTGGTACACTCAAACATTAAAGAAAATTTTAATTAACCTCTGATTTTCATGATTCATTTGCAAGCTACTCATAAGAATATGATATAATGTTGTGGTTTATCAAAATAACTTAAAATTTTTTCTCAAAGTACAAGTACCCCTTTTTTTCTTTCTGGAAAGTAAAGCCATTCTTGAGGTACAGGTCTATAGCGTTCTTGAGAGTGGGATCGGTTTTAAGCATGACACTTGAGCAGTTTTCTTTGGCAAAATGCAAAGCAGTTAGAAAAAGCTTTTTCCCATTTCCTGTTCCTCTGAAATCTTTTTTAAGGTAGATGCGCCTTATTTCGCATAGATTCCCCTTGCATTTTCGGACACCGGCAGTACCTACAACCTTGCCCTCGGCAACCCCTATAAAAAAAGTACCTCCACTTGTAAAGTAATAATTGTTAATATCCTCAAGGTCCGCATCCTTAAATCTGTCGTATTCAAAACCATGCTCCAGCAGGATATCAAGAACAACATCACAGATTTCTTCCTTTCTGGAATCTTTATATCTTTGTATTATCATTTTCGATCTTATCCATAGTTGTGGAAATGGTATACAGAAAACTATCTCTAAATTTTCCTAAAAAATATGACATACTAGTTTTTAAGATCTGATAGATGAATTTGAAGCACTAAATAATTTATTTATTTTCCAAAAAAAGACCAGATATACCTATGCACCCCAACCTATAGGTCATCAGGTTTATACCAAAGTATTTCAGGATTGAAATATTTCTAGTGGAAATATCCTTTCGAATTGATGTATTTCTCGGGATTTTTCAAAAAGTCCAAGGAAACAGTATGAAAAATATTTGTACCAATAATTAGGATCTCTTCATCTATATCAAACGTGCATGAGTGATTGATTTCAATAATTTTTTGTTGTGGATTCCGTGTGCCTAGAGAAATAAATACCCCAGGCACTATTTGGAGATAACTTGCAAAATCTTCGGATTTGAATGTTTTTTTTATCTCTGAATATATTTTGAGTTCTGGAAAACTCTCCTGAATTTTTGAATGAACTGCACCTGTGAAAGCAGGGTCATTTACAAGGACAGGATAGCCATGGAGGATTTCAAGATCGTAATCTGGAAAACCTAAAAATTCTTCTCCAGATTTTGTATACTTTCCCATTAAGCTATTCAAGCAATACTTTATTGTTTTGTCAATAGCATCTGTGGTCTCCCTATTAAAAGTCCTGTAGCTTCCAAGGATTCCTACAACATCCGGAGTTCTGTTGAATTGTGCTCCTCCCTGAATCCTTCCTACTCCCATTACATATTTATCGGGTTCAAGCTGATTTTTCAGGGCAACATATAGTCTATTTATGAAGTCCGTTGCAATCCTAATAGGATCAATGCAGCTTTCAGGTTCTGATATATGACCTCCTTTTCCTTTAATCGTGACCTCGAATCGGTTGGTGCTTGCCATGAATGGCCCAGGATGAAGACCAATGCTACCTGATTCGTGGTTGGTAAAGATATGCATACCCATTATTGCATCCACCCCATCAAGACCTCCTTCTGCAATCACTCTTTTCGAACCACCTTGAGGGATTTCTTCTGCAGGTTGAAAGATCAGGCGGACTTCACCAGGAAAGTTTCTAGTTTCCTGAAAAAGCCTTGCAGCCCCAACGAGCATTGCCATGTGTCCGTCGTGCCCGCAGGCGTGCATTACTCCATTGTTTTTTGAAATATAGTCTCTGTTCCTTTCTGTCAATTTTTCCTGTACTTCCAGTCCGTCAGTATCCGATCGAAGGACGATGCAGGGACCAGGGACATTACCCCTAATACTTGCAACCACGCCGGTGTCCGCAATTTTCTTTGCTTCTATTCCCAGTTCTCCAAGGTTTTTCAGGATTTGTTTCTGGGTTTCATATTCTTCAAAACTAAGCTCTGGGTATCTGTGAAATTCGCGCCTAAGTCGAATTATCCAGGCTTCAAGCGCTTCTGCACTCGTATCATTTCTCAAAAGTATTACCTCGGACTTCCTGCCCCTAAAATTTATTCCGTTGACTAGTATGTGATATTCTGTATTCTTTAGTGGATTTCGAGAAATCTCTGACCTTCAAGAATCATTAATATACAATTTATACGTGATGACAAAATATTTGGATTTATCGAAATCCTCTTTATTCTTTTGGTAGTTACTATCATTGGTTGATTTTAAAACACAAACATTCTTTACACTGGAAACTTAATAGGATTCTCGATAAACATCTGATTTTCATGAGCCCTTTGTATAACATAACTACTATAACTACCTATACTGTTATACAGTTATCATTTGCTACAACTTGAAAATTAGTAAATATTTCTTTCGTAAATAATAAAATAATATTTCTCTGTGATCCTGCAAGATGTCACAGCAATTTTAGGAAGGAGCGATATTATATTTCATATATGATTAAATCCATTAAATTTGAAAAGGATACAAAAAAACTGATGTTACCAAATTAGATTGGAGAAACAAAGATGGTGGTACCACGAAAATCGTGGCTCACTTCACTGATAATATTTATAATTTGGGTAATTGTAGTAGTGGGAGGAGGACTTCTACAGGTTAAGTGGCAGCACACGAAACTTGCTGACTTAGTTAAAAACCAAGTCATTTTTGGGGTAATTGTTGCAATGGTCTTTTTGACCGGAGTTATTACCTATTTGAAATGGTGGCCTCAAGTCGGTTGGAAAGGCCCAGATAACTTAGGAGATTTACTTTTATTGTGCCCACCAGCCTTGTTTCGTCTCTCCACGTCACTGCTTGTTTTATTTATACGTCTACCATCAATCAGGGTTCTTATGATTGTAATTATCAATACCTTGATGGTAGGAATCAGGGAAGAGTTGATGTTTCGGGGCATATTGTTCCATGGGATTTCATCATCATTCGGAATCTGGCGTNNGAGTCCGCCTCGACACAATTATTCCGGGAATCATCTTTCATTGGCTATGGGATTGTTTGGCATTTCTGATAATTCTGACAAATTTCCTTTGGGAGATGGCATTGCTTCCACTCTCCATGATACTTGTCATTCATGGACTCTGGTTATTACGAAGATGTAGTTGATTAGGTTCTTCGATACGCTTCAAGTCTTATTTTCTTTTGCTTTTGTCATATCTAAACCTATTTTATCAATAGTTTTTCTTAATCCATATCTAGCAGTAATATATACAATATGATTGTATAAAGCACCAAGGAAAAATCGTCCAGTTTTCCTTTAGATATTCATACATTAGATTCATCGAGTGGGTTAGTTGATATATTTGAAGATTATTCCTTGATCATTGTTACAGAATATGTTGTTTATTTAATTGAGATTTATGTGTTATGGCTTTTTTATTTCTAGATTTTCAGGAATAATTTAATGTTTTAACCTTCTGTTCTCTTGGATCAATGTTTGAATGTTAATCTCTGGATTATGCATATGTTTTACTATAAAAAATGTGCATCCTTAGAAAAGATAAATCATATTTGTTGTAGTTAAAAAAAGGAGGTAGAGTAAATCCTATTTTACAGAACTTTTGGTGCACTGCCACTAAAAAATTGATAGCGAGAAAATTTATTGAAATTTATCTATATGTTATTTAATACTTATTTTGCATTTATTGGGATTTAATCGGTAGAAACTTGATTATTCATATAAACTATAGAATAACCAAGTTCTCAAAAACATAGGCCAAAATCGAGAAATATTAACAAATTTCAAACAGAAACAAATCGTTTATAATCCTGTCAATGGCAATTAGGTCATCTTATATTATTTGATTGATGTTATTTCCAGAATACTCTCTTACTAATATTTTGCAGCCTTTGTTATGTGTTTTAGTGAGGTGGGAGAAGACATATTTCAATGAATACAAACTCAAGTACTCATTATATTGGGAACTTAATACCGAAGACATCAATTAAATAATAGAAGAAAATCAATTCACTAAACATTGAATAAAATTTATATCAAAAAGAACAATATCCAACAGCTCAACCAGAAAATTTTCAAGCATGCTCGATAGTCGATATACTCAACTTTTTTTAAAACTGCCCTCTATATATATCAGAGCAGTATGACCTTTTTTGGATTAACTACTGTATCAACATCACTTTTAGTAAGCAACTCAACTATAGTTTCAGCGCCCAAAATAAATACATTCTAGTTTTTTTTAATTATTTTTGATGATGTAGTCAATAATTGTAATAGTTTTTTATTTTCATTTTCACTTAACATTTGTGAATATATAAGTAAACACATATCATAAAGATTGAAATATATGCAAAAAATTAGGCGAACGTTTAATATTTATGGATAGTGTTTAATGTGAGTTATCTTTTGTTATCTTGTAACAAGTAAAAGAACTTAGATAGTAAGCTATGAATGCATCACAGGACTTTATGACGTGAGGTAATCTCAATACAAAGTTTAGGTGATTTAGTAGCTACGAGTAAAAATTTTAAAAAAATACACTAGAGTTAGAGGAAAACGACAAAATTGGAGTTGAAAAGAGAAAAAATCTAGTAAATAATTGTTTGGTATTAGGCTCGCTCTTTTTAGTATTTTTGGCAACGACATTAATTATAGCTACCAGTTTCTACTTCGTTAAATTAACATTGTCATTTTTAGTAGTGATACTTGCATTTTTCTTTTCGATGGTTTGGTACTGGCTCATATCAAAAAAGTACCAATGCAAAAAAATTATTATACCATTTGGATTTATTACAATTTTATGCAGTTGTATCTTTGTTAGTGGCATTTTTTATGATTTTTCTTATGATGGTCAATCATATCATCAAGCAACCGTACTGCAATTAATCAACGGGTTTAATCCTGTTTATGACAAAGTAGGTGGCACTCTATTTAATATAACTGAAACTGATCCTAGAGCTGCTGAGTTAAATGCTGCGGCTTTATACAAGATAACAGGCAATATTGAGAAAAGTAAATCAAGTAACATGGTCCTGATAATCACAACATTTTTAATCGCACTTGCTACTATTTTATCTGTGACAAAAATAAAAATAGAAAAATCACTTGTAATTGCATTTTTAATCGCTGTGAATCCAGTTAGTATATATCAATCATTGAG
>PMJC01000289.1 GCA_003157235.1 Methanosarcina sp. | reverse complement strand
CTCGAGCCAGTTTTAGAAGAGACAGATTTTGTAACATCTCTGAGAGAGGAAAGTCCTGAAATTGAACATATAGAGTCTGTAACGACTATGCCTATAACTGTTAACAAAGAAGACAAGAAAAAGGTCGAATACCAAAAAAGAGTTAAAGAGAGACAAAAAGCGGCAGAGATTGATGCTGAAAAAGAAAAAGTGTATGTAGATAAAAAACCTGAGGAGAAAAAATCCTTTTTCAAAAAGGTATCGAATGTTGGGTTTGCACAGAAGGCAAAAGCTCTGGTCTTTAATAGGGAAGTCTATCTGGATATTAAGGATTTGGAAGAGCCTCTTTGGGAACTCGAAATGGGTCTTCTAGAAAGTGATCTTGCTCTCTCAGTTTCCGAGGTGATTGTGGAATCAGTGAAAAATCAGCTCACAGGTACCACAAAACGTATTGGCAGCAATACCGAAGAAATAGTAGAGGCAGCCTTGAAAAAAGCTATCCTGGATATTGTTTCTGCTAATACCTATGATTTTGACGAGTATGTGGAGAATATAGATAAGCCTGTCCACATTGTTTTTGTTGGGGTTAATGGAACAGGAAAAACAACATCTATTGCAAAGTTAACTCACAGGCTGGTTAAGTCAGGTCATTCCGTAATTCTGGCTGCAGGAGATACTTTCAGGGCAGGTGCTATTGATCAGCTTGAGATTCATGCTATAAGGCTGGGAGTAAAAATGATTAAGCATAAGTCTGGAGCTGATCCAGCAGCAGTTATTTATGATGCAGTCCAGTACGCAAAAGCCCATAAAATAGATTTCGTGCTTTCAGATACTGCAGGCCGTATGCATACAAACTTGAACCTTATGGCACAGATGGAAAAGATTTGCAGGACAAGTACTCCAGACCTCATAATTTTTGTAGATGAAGCAGTTGCAGGAAATGATGCAGTTGAAAGGGCTGCCCTGTTCAATGAAGTTGTGCCAATCGATGGTTCTATTCTGACAAAAATCGATGCCGATGCCAAAGGTGGAGCTGGTATTTCCATTGCTTATATCACAAAAAAGCCAATTCTCTTTTTTGGGATGGGGCAGAGCTATGAAGATCTGAAAAAGTTCGACCCCAAATGGTTCATAGATCAACTTTTTAATCAGTAAAAATAATCTAGCTTTCAAGCTATTATTAATAGCTAATTTTCATCTCATTCCGCTGGGGAAGTTTTTTTCAAAAATTTCCTTATAAGGTTACTGTCGAAAGCAAGAAAAGTTTATACCACCTCTGAGAAATCTCAGGTATCTTCAGGAATCCTAATCCAAGTGTAGATATGAGCAAGCATCGCATGCCACCTCACTCAGAGAGACAAGAATGAATTATAGCAACCTTACGATTGTGTGATAAATATTAACATATTCAGCTATTTCTCTGCGTACTCTTATGATAATCATCTTCTTCTTTGATAAGTACAGTTTTTTAATTTTATCTTTTTTTAGGGACTGTATGAACTTTGGCAAGTTACTCCATAGTATATTTATAAATGGCCTTCAGGATTTTGACTTATATCGTAATTTCTGTGTCTTTAAAGGGTAAGAGATTTCTTTATTTATATTTTTCTTATTATACAAAACATAGAATGATATGGAATTCTCAAATTTTAATCCTAAGATCTGGTTATTTTTTTGAACGTTATGTGTTCATCATATGGCGGAACATAAACTCTCAAGAAAGGTTTAAATAGACAATTCCTTAGTAAATTATAAATGCTAAATAAATAACAGGAATATTTCTTTATGATTCCAAAAGACTATTACGATGTCATCGTCGTTGGCGCAGGCCCAGCAGGTTCTACTGCTGCCCTTTATGCGGCAGAACATGGATCTTCGGTCCTTCTTCTTGATAAAAAAAAGGAATTAGGAAGTCCTATTCAGTGTGCAGGCTTTCTCCCCGATGCCTCTGAAATCCAGGCCCTTCTTCCTGATGCAAAACTGCCAAATTACCTGAAAAACTATCCTTGTTCCTGCGTACTCCAGCGTATCAAAACTCAGCGTATCATCTCTCCAAATTGCAGTGTGAAAGAATTTGCTGTCAGGGGTGCTGTTCTCGATAGGCGTAGATATGACCAGTTTCTTGCTGAGCAGGCAGCAAAGGAAGGGGTTGAACTGATGATAAAAACCTGCGTTACAAAGGTGGAAGGCACAACTGTAGAAACGAAAGGAATTTATGGGAAACACGTTATTATAGCAAAGGCGATAATTGGAGCCGATGGTCCCAACTCTCTGGTTGCAAAATCAAAAGGTCTCTCTTTCAAGCCCGGAGAAAGGGAAACATATGTGGCTCTGGAATATCAGGTAAGGAATGTGGATATAGATCCCGATTCGCTTGAGATGTATTTTGGGAACAATTTCGTTCCTGGAGGTTACGCCTGGATTTTCCCTGAGGGCGAAGATCGGGCCAATGTAGGACTAGGGATCCGAATCAGAATGGCTGAAAAGGGGGTATCTGTAAAAGAGTATCTAAATCGTTTCATTCAGGATCATCCTATCGCCGGCCAGAAGCTGAAAAACGGTGTTTTTCTGAATGTTATTGCAGGTATAATTCCGGTCAATGGGGCTCCGAAGAGAACTGCAACCGAAGATTCGCTGATTGTAGGGGATGCAGCAGGGCATATTATTGCGACAAATGGAGGTGGGATCCCACCTGCTATGATTGCTGGAAAAGTGGCAGGTGAAACTGCAGCAGAATTTGTTGCAGGGGGATGTCGGCTTGAAGAATACGACCACCGATGGAGGATTCAGATTGGAAATGCAATTGAGACTTCAGTACATATAAGGCGGCTCATGGATGGGCTCATTAAGTCCGATACCCTCATGAATGCAGCTTTAAAGCTCATTTCTCCTGATCAAATGAAGATCATGCAGTGTGGAAAACTTCCTGATCTTGTGAAAATAGGGCTGCAGGCTATTAATAGGAGACAAAAATGAATATGCTTCTTCCGCCACAATTCAGCTACTCGGATTTTTCTGCTCTGTTTTTTCTTCTCCCTCTTCACAAAGATTTTCTGCTGCCTTGATCTTTCTTAATTCTGTCTCTGCGTCTTCTTTGTTATACTTTGCTTCCAAGTAGCTGGGCCTTATTTCAAGAGCTTTATCAAAAGAGTTAATTGCATCCTCGTACTTTGTTAGGATAACAAATTCAAGTCCTCTGAGGTTCAAAGCCCCAGCAAAACTAGGTTTCAATTCAAGAACCTTATCAAAGTACTTTATCTTTTTTTCAGGATCATTTTCATCTACTGCAGTCCAGTACCATTCCTCGACGGTTTTTCCCTCAATTTTTTTTTTAAATAACTTGTCCAAGAAGCTCAAAAATATCACACCTTTTTAGAAGATTGATCCGGAAGGTAGAAATAGATAATTATACAATCAGCTAAAATGATTTTAACTTATTTTCCCTCAGTTGGCATTATCTAATGTTATTAGGAATTTTTTTGATCTTCCTATTTTTGTTCTCCAGTTTTGAAAAAAACAATGAAATTTCGGCTATTTAGAAATCCTCTAAGTTGTGTATTGCCCCATATTTTTATACACATTGTACCATAAAATATTACAATATTTCCCCACAAAAAAATGAAGAAGAACATAATATTGAAATCGATAAATACATTAAATTTGTTGATACCAGCCTTAAAACTGTTCAGTCTTCCAGAATAGATATTTATTCCTGCAAATATTCCAAACATATTTATACCCAGCATCAACTTTTTGTTCTGGTTTTATTGAAGGAATATATAATCACTGAATATCGTGATTTTATAGAACTTATTGACCTCAGGAACAATATAAACGAAAAACTCGATCTTAATAAGATTCCCCATTCCACTACATTTAAAAATTTGAATCCAGAATTCCTTCATCTCTGTTTAACTTCCTTTTGTCAAAAACTTAAAGTTATTTTGCTCACATGGAGAAATGATATATATTAAAGCAATTGATTCAACAGAATTTACAAGTTCCTATACAATTTATTATTATTCCCACAGAACATGGACGCTAGGAGGAGCTTCATGAAAACTTCAATATCATTCAACACAGATAAAAATGTAGCATTAGGATGGAAAATTAGTCAAAAAACATATCAAGAAATCAAACATGTAAATGCTCTGATAAAACAATCAAATAAGATAAGAAAATCTCAATGTTATGTGATGGATAAAGGATATGTTTCAGAAAAAAATACATTCCCTAATTAGAGAAGAAATAAGAATAGACTCCATTATACCTGCAGAAAAGAAAGAGAACAAAAAATTTGGAAAAATCAGAAGACAGTTGCACTTAATCTTTGATAAAATTAAATACAATCACAGGAATATAGTGGACACAACGTCTTCTGTTGTCAAAAGGTATTTGGAGAAATATTTCGGGCAAGAAAGTTCAATAATAAAGTCAAAGAAGCAAAACTTAAACTGATCGTCTATAATGTAAATAAAAAGATAGTAGAAATAATTTGCATTAAATTAAGGATTTCTACAGAGCCTCGAAATCCTCTATATATTTGTTCAGCTTAATAATTTAGGAGAATTTCCTTGAATGGCACAAACATTGCATTGGGCATTTTTTTACTATACTGGTTCGTTGTCTCCGTTCTTGACAAAAGGGGTACTCTTGAGAAGTATAACATAAGCACTTTTGGATCACTTCCTATTCTTATGATCAGGACAACTAAAGGTCTCAAAATGTTGGATGTATTGGCTCGTCCTAAGTTTTACTGGAGAAACTTTGCAAACCTTGGAATCTTGATAATGTTTGCAGGAATGCTTTCAATGTTCCTGATCATCGTTTTATCGGACCTAACGCTCTATGTTTCCTTCCTAAATGGAAATGTGCCAGAGCCTGGAAAGTACAATTCCCCAAAAAATATTTTTCTGATCCCTGGAGTAAACGAATTCATTCCCTTCACATGGGGAGTCATTGCTCTAATAGTAGCTCTTGTTGTGCACGAGTTCTCCCATGCGATTCTTTGCAGGGTTGAAGGCATAAGGGTTAAATCAATGGGAATCCTGTTTGCTCTGGTTCCAATCGGGGGTTTTGCGGAGCCTGATGATGAACAGCTTTTCGGAAAGAAGGAGAAAGTAAAAAAAGAACTGCCTCTCACAGCTACTATTGAGGAAATCGAGGAATGGGAGCAGAAAGGGAATAAATGGGGTGAATGGGATAAAAATAAAGGATTTGAAGCTAAAAAAACCTATATAAAGGCTGAAAAGGCTGTCACAAGGACTCAAAGAACGCGGATTCTTGCAAGTGGGGTTATGGCCAATTTTACCGTGGCTTTTATAGCTTTTCTCCTTTTTTTCGGACCTGTGCTTGGGGCAATTGCACCTTTGAGTGACGCTGTAGTTTTAAAAGTCAATGAAAGCTCCCCAGCTAGTCTTGCAGGAATTCAGAAAGGTGTAATAATCACGCAGGTTGATGATACGAATATCACTACATCTTTAGACTTTATGACATATCTTGAAACGGTCAAACCCGGGGTTCCTGTAAGCATTCATGCCAAAAAAGACGGTCTTAGTTCTGTGTACTATTTAAATACAGCTTCAGTTTCAAGAAACTACTTTAATGGAGTGTTAGTAGGAGAGATTATTAAAGGAAGTCCAGCAGAAGCTGCAGGAATTGAAACCGGAATGGTAATTGTTCGGATAAATAACGTTAAAATGTACAGTATTGCGAGTTTCGTAAACTTCATGAAGACAACTCAGGTAAACCAGACCTTAAAGGTTGAACTGGTACCTCCTGAAAACTATGCCGGCAACATCAATAAAAATGGCACTGTTGTTTTTGATGTGAAACTATCCTCTAATTCTGTTGGAGGTCAATACGGTTTTCTTGGAGTTAGCTACGGGAATAAAGGGATTATAGAGTGCCCTATGCTTGGAATTTCTTTATGGATGCCACAGGCAAAGTTATATCTTGAAGCCTTAAAGCAAATACCTTCCTTACTCGCAGTGCCCGTAGGTTGGGTTATCCTTTTCGGACTTCCTATTTATGGATTTGCAGGAGAAGGATTTCGCGGATTTTCAGGCGTAATTATGCAATTTTATCATCCTGTGGGTTGGGCAGAACCTTTAGGGGTTGGTATTTTCTGGGTCGCAAATACTTTGCTCTGGGTTGGTTGGCTGAACTTCTATGTAGGACTTTTCAACTGTCTACCTGCAGTACCCCTGGATGGAGGGTATGTATTTAAAGATTCTATTTATTCTTTTATATATAGGCTTACAATGAATGAAGCAATGTCGGAAAAGATATCAAACTCTGTCACAGCAGGATTTTCTATATTGATTATGTTCTCTCTAATGTTAATGATATTCGGACCTTTTATTGGACAGTGGATCTGATCTGCATCGAGGCTGTTTAATCAATCATCAACCTACATGAAGGGTGAGGGCTTTATATTAGCTCTCTTTCCAATTTTTTATTTAGCTAGTTAAATATTTTTAATTTTTGCTTTTTTAGGGTTTTTAGGCGTTAACTTAAGTCATTGATCAAATCTGGAAAATTATTATACTTCCATTTTTAGGCAAATGTAGAGAGAGAGTTTGGTGTATACTATTTTCAACAATTTATAGCCATGATCTATTCCTCAGGTTCTTTTTTGCGTTACATTTTAGTGAAATTATTCACAAAAAGTTATATAGATTCCTTCAATATATTCAAAGTAAGAAAACTACTGTATTGTAACTCTGGAGAATTTCGATAAAATCCTATGCAGTTGAGTATTGAAGAGTTTAAATTTTTTAAAATTAATTTTTTTATGAAAAACTTCACTGATTTTGCTCTTAAAGAAAAATGCAACCTCTTCAAATAGTTGTTGATATACTTGCTGAGATTGATTGCTTAATTGATTGAACACATTTTAGCATCATTTTTGGGTTCATATATTTAAATAAAAAAATTTACTGAAGCATAACTGAAGCTGACATAATCATTATGTTTAGAATACTTTTTTGCAGCAATTTCATGGTTTATCAGGCTTTGAACTTGAGAACCAACGTATTAGATTGAATTTTATTCAGGAAATTTCTTGGTTTTCCTGAGTAAATACCAGACAGTACCACAGTCTTGTCATTTGGGAAAAGAATTATTGATAACTGCAAATAAGAATAAAATATGGAAATAATTGTAACTTCAACTTTATTGCCTTGGTTGGAAAAATAAAAACTGGAATGACTAAGAACTCTACTTTTATCCATTCAGATTTTAGACATGCAAAAGTAAATACGCCTCTACAAAATGAATCAAAAAAAAGAAAGAAGTATAGATGGAACCTGGATACAAAAAATGATAAGTCAAATTTTATACAAACTTCATGGTATAATAGGCAGAAATTATGAGCTGAGAATCTTGTTTCTTGATATATACTCATTCCCAGAAGATTTTCTTTTACTTTCTTTTCATTGTTGCATCATAACCTTTTGATTTTGTTCCAAGGTATCCTTTCTCTCTGTAAACTATTTCATTTTTTCTGACAAATCTACCTGCAAATAATGAAGTTATATAGTTGTTGTTTTGAATTTTCTGATCAGTTCATAATCCATGCCTATTATACCATGAAGTTTGTATAAAATGTGGTTAATGGTAAACAGATCCAGTGTTTATTTTAAGTTTTCTTTAAATTCTTCTATGAAAATGTAGTTATCACTGTGTATATATTTTTATTTAGTTATCCATATTCTTTACTCAAGTCTTTGTTATATCACACTTTTCCGGAAAAGGTTAAAAAATTGGCCGTTGTCATATAGATAGTTTTATATATAATAAATTAATTGAATTGCCATTTAGAATTGTTCTTGTATTCGTACATTCCCTCTCAAGCACTTTACAGATTTTTATTTATAAATGTAACTAATTTATGTGAAGACTATATATTGTTTGAAAGTTAATTCTATTGATTCTTTGTTCAACTACGTAATATTTCTGTTTGACAGCTGGGATTAACTTTAGTGATTAATGTCAAATTAAGCGTTAAGCTGTGTGCTATATATTGATGATACTTATATAAGCTAAATGTAAAAAAAATCAAGCAAAATGATTAAAAATTGAGTGAAGGCTGAAATAATAATGCAAGATATTGGAACATATATTAAAAAATTAAAGATTTCAATTATTGGAGCACCACGTAATCCATTAGATTCGAATATATTTCATAAAATTTCTTTGATATCACTTTTTGCGTGGGTTGGTCTGGGATCTGATGCAATGTCTTCCTCATCATATGGTCCGCCAGAAGCATATCTGGCATTAGGAGGGCATATTTATCTTGCCATATTTGTTGCGATGGGCATTATATTGACAATCTTTGTAATTAGTACGAGTTATTCGCAAATAGTTGAGTTATTTCCTACGGGCGGTGGTGGATATTTAGTTGCAAGCAAATTGCTATCGCCATCTCTTGGCATGCTTTCTGGTTGTGCACTTCTGATAGACTATGTACTTACAATTTCCATTTCAATAGCAAGTGGTGTAGAAGCCGTATTAAGTTTTCTACCTATAAATTGGCAAATAACTAAATTGTGGTTCGCTTTTTCTGTGATCATGATACTTATATTATTGAATTTGAGAGGGATAAAGGAATCAGTTATAGTTTTAATACCAATATTTGCACTTTTTGCAATTACCCATGTTATATTAATAATATATGTATTTTCTACCCATTTAGCGAACGTACCAACAGTGATGAATAATACCGTCACCGATGTCCACGATGTAACATCTGGAATAGGGATTATAGGGCTGCTTTTTATTATTCTGCATTCATATAGCATGGGAGCTGGGACATATACAGGAATTGAGGCCGTAAGTAACGCAGTACCAGTAATGAGAGAACCAAAAGTGAAGACAGCAAAGAGAACCATGCGTCTTATGGCGATTTCACTGGCATTCATGGCAGCAGGACTGATGTTTGCTTATGTACTTTACAATGTCGCCCATGAACCTGGCAAAACTTTGAATGCCACCCTATTTGAAAATGTGACAAAGTCTTGGGGAACTCTGGGTAACTATTTTGTAATAGCAACTCTCATCTCAGAAGCAGGACTATTATTTGTAGCGTCACAGACTGGATTTATAGATGGTCCCCGCGTCCTGGCAAATATGGCTCTAGACAGATGGGTTCCGACTAAATTTGCAACTCTAAGTGATAGATTTGTGACTCAAAATGGCATATTGATAATGGGCATTTCAGCGTTAATTATGGTCTTCCTGACCCAGGGATCGGTTGAACGCTTGGTAGTCCTTTACAGTATAGCAGTTTTCATAACATTTATTCTATCCCAGGCAGGAATGGTTCGCCATTGGTGGGAATTTAAAAAGAAGGTCAAAGACTGGAAGAGGAGATTAATAATCTATGGTGTGGGCCTGCTTATGACAATTGTGATATTGGTATCAGTGGTATTGGTTAAATTCAGTGATGGCGGATGGGT
>PMJC01000251.1 GCA_003157235.1 Methanosarcina sp. | reverse complement strand
AGACTATGAAACAAAGATTTCAGACTATTAAAAAAAGTTTTCAAACTATGAAACAAATGTTTCAGACTATGAAACAAAGATTTCAGACTATGAAATAACGGTTTCAAACTATGAAACAAAGATTTCAGAATATGAGGAAAAAATAAACTATTTGAATAGTCAAATCTTAGATTTACATAAAAAATCTCATGAACTTGAGCATGAAATTGATGAGATGAAGCGGGGTATATTATATAAACTTGCTACTGGTTTTCACACAAGGTTTGTTGGACGAGCTTTGCCTATAAACACCAGAAGAAGATGTATTTATGAAGAATGTTTGCAAGCTGGACGTATTTTGGTAAATGAAGGACCAAATAATCTGCTAAACAGTATCCTCAAATCCAATCAAATCGGAATTACTCTCGATCTTTGTGAGAATATAGAAAAAGGCAAATTCCATGAATTAACAACAAAATATATTCGTGGTAGAGGAATATATGCTGGATCAATAAATCAAGAATTAAATATCCCGAGTAATGTAGACATAAAATATTTAAGTTATGTTGATCCTGATATAATAATTACGGAAAAATCCAGCATGGTAGATTCTATACCTGTTGAATCTAACGAAGTTATTGATTTAGAAAACTTGGATAAATATGAAAATAAAGAATTCGATTTTTGCATTGCTAACAAAATTATTGAAAAAGTACGAGACCCATTGGAAGTTTTGAACAATATTCTGAAAACTTTAAAGCCGGGGGGGATTATTTTTTTAATAATTTCTGATGACGCATATTCATCAAAAATTAATGATAAAAAGAAAGAAAAATCCCTCAGAGGGGAATATTTTGAAGAAATTCTAAGACAATTTCATTTAGAAGAACCTGAACTATTTATTGTTCTTGAAAGTATTAAATATGAAGAGAAAGAAAATCATGAGCATGTTTTTATAGTTGAGAAAAATCTTTGGGAAAAGGAAATAATTAAACTGTTTGAAACTTCAGGTATGACAATTGATACTAAAAATGTTGAATTAGACGTAGTTATTCCAGTTTACAATGGGTACAATGATTTTTTAAAATGTTTATATAGCGTTTTGAAAAACATTGATAATTTTAGAATCATTTTGATTAACGATAAAAGTACTGATCATCGGTTGAAGGATCTTTTTGCAAAATTAAAACCTTTCGAATCTGAAAAATTTGTTCTTCTTGAAAATCCTGAGAATAAAGGATTTGTAAAAACAGTTAATAGGGGGATTAAGTTTTCAGAAAATGATGTTCTTCTTCTAAACAGTGATACAGTTGTTACTGAAGGGTGGACACATAAATTAAAAGAATGTGCATATTCAAATGAAAAAATAGGGACAGTCACACCTTTTACTAACAACGGTACAATATGTTCCATCCCCAATTTCTGTGAAAGTAATGAAATATATAGAGGATTTACAATTGAAACATTTGCAAATTTTATTGAAAAAATCTCATTAAAAAAATATCCCGAAATCCCAACAGCTGTTGGTTTTTGTATGTATATTAAGCGAGAAGTCCTTGACAAAATAGGGTACTTTGATGAAGAAGCTTTTGGAAAAGGTTACGGAGAAGAAAATGACTTTTGCATGAGAGCTATTTATGCCGGATATAAAAACGTGCTTTGCGATGATACCTTTATATTTCATAAAGGTGAAGCATCTTTTTTAGCGAGTAAAGCAGAACTTGTTAGGAAAAATGTAAGAACTCTCTCAAAAATTCATCCCAGCTATTTTCCTATCGTTAATAAATTCATCAATTCGAATCCATTAAAAATACTACATGAAAATATACAGTTAAGAATTCAGACGTGGGATATATATAAAAAAAAATTGATGTATATATTACACACATTTGGTGGTTGAACAGAAACTCATGTACAAAATTTAATTAAGAAATTGAATAAAAACTATAAACTCTATGTGTTACAAATAGTAAATAATCAAATAATATTAACTGAAATAAACAATAGTTATGTTTTAAAATATATTTTTTTAATGAATTCACAAATAAATAAACTCGAATTTCATAATGAGGAATATAAACAAATTATTTCCAGTATCATAGACACTTTCCAGATAGATTTAATACATGTACACCACTTGATTGGCCACCCTTTTGATATCTTCAATATTGCAAAAATTAGACACATTCCCATTGTGTTCTCAATTCATGATTTTTATTCTGTTTGCCCAAGTATTAATTTAATAAATCCTAATGATGAATTCTGTCATGGAAAGAATAGTTTAAATGAATGTGAAATGTGCTTGAGGAAATCTAAGCTTAATCTGAATTCTGTTACATCATGGAGAAATCATTTTACGGATATTTTTGAAAAAACTACTCTTGTAATTACTCCTTCAAAATCCACATTTGATATTTTGAATACATATTATCCTAATATCAAAGGGAAATTCACAATAATAGGACATGGACATGATAAAGAGTTATTAATAAGTAAAGAAATGATTAAAAAATCCAAAGGTATCCATTATAAACCAATTCATATTGCATTTATAGGGGTACTAAGCCCTATAAAAGGTAGGAAAATATTTTATGATCTAGCCTATTCAAATGGATTAAGAGGTGAAACAAAGTGGAGTATTTTTGGGATCTCAGATATACATTCTGCGGTCGGATATCATCAAAATTTAAATATAACAATTTATGGTAAATATAAGAATTTTGAGGAACTTAAAAGTTTGATTTTAGAAAATGAAGTAAACTTAGTGATATTTCCTGCAAAATGCGCAGAGACTTTTTCATATACTTTATCAGAAATCTGGGCTATCCAAATTCCAGTATTGGTTTCAAATTTAGGTGCCCTAAAAGAAAGAGTGGAGAAAAATGGAGGTGGATGGGTAATAGATATGTCTGAGATAAAAAACATCGAAAACAAAATACTTGAGATAATATCAAAGCCTGAGGAATATATGGCAAAAACTAATGAAATCCATAATATTAATTTGAAGAATCTTGACTCAATGATTTTCGAATATGATTCAGTCTACAGAGATTGCTTGAAATCTACCATCCCTCTACACTTTTCTTATAATGCTTTCACTAATGCTGATCTCTTTAAATGTATATTCGCAAAAAACTTATGTATACTCAACCAAAATTCATATAGAAAAATAGAATCCAATGTAAATTTACTTGGGAGACTAATTAAATGCTATAAAGATAATGGTTTTAACTACACAATTAATCGGACCTTAAATTATACAAAGGAAAAGATCAGAAATATGTAATTATTCAGTTACCTAGTATTAGCTCACTGATACTGATTTTAATTCACCATAAAAAGGTGATTGCTTCCCCCTTAAATTAAAAAAACGTAATCACTAGCCCACAGTTAAATAATCTTAACTCAAAAAACTTGCTTATCGAACCTTCACTAAGATGGTTATTGATATTGTTTTTTCCGAGATGCTTAAATTAGGTTGCTAACTTCTCAATTAGTTGATATTTTGATATATCTGTAATTTAGCAGTTGTGTTAATGTCCACTTATCCTTGGTGATTCCAGATTATTTTACAGTTATATTCTTTTCCATACTTCCATCTTCATTTTCTTTTATTAATCCAATTTTATTCCTGCAAAAGTTAAAATTAGTGCAATAAATCCTTTTTTGGTTGTATAACCGCTGACTTTTCCTTGAAAACCGTATTGTTTTTCTTGCTACTATGTTGTTATCCTGTCTAAAAGTTAGATTTTGTCTTTCAATTAAACTCGTTGATATTTCCTTTGGACCTATATTTTGACCAAAAATAATTATTTTTTTGACCTTTTGTAGCTTCTTTCGTTGTTTATTTTTAATAACCTGAGCATATTTCAAGTCATTATTATCTAAGAATGCTGATTTCATTCCTTGAAGTGCAGCTAGAATCCCCTCTAAAACAGGCAAACTATTCTTTCTGATTGTAGAAATGTAAGCACTAATTCTGCAGAAAGCTTCCGTTTCTCGTATGGTTCTGAAAGTTCCTGATATTTTCTGCTGTAGTTTCATCATCCTGATGTCTCTTTCTGCTTGATTATTCTCA
>PMJC01000116.1 GCA_003157235.1 Methanosarcina sp. | reverse complement strand
CTAATGGGATTGCAGTATCCATATCAAAGAAAAAGTTATCTTCCAGATCCATGTTTAAGCTTATAGTGGTATTTACAAGCTTATAAGTCTGGAAAAGATTTCGAGTTAGCTTCTCAAGGTAGGATGAAAAATCTAGACCTTCGAATTTTCCACTTTTGTATAATTCTTCATGGATAAGGGCCATAGATATTACTCTATCCTGACTTTCCTTGAAAACATCTATGATTTCTGAACTCGTCAATCCCATCTTGTTTTTGAATTTATCAGCCTGAATGTCAAGAAGTGAATATATTACCTGTAAATTATTCTTAATTCTGTGGTGAATTTCCTTTTTAAGAGCAATTTCGATATTTGTGATTACTTCTTCTATTTTTTTGCGCTCAATGGAATATTGGATAGAACGTTTCAATAATCTACCGTCTATTTGCCCTTTGACTAAATAGTCCTGAGCACCTTTCTTTATTGCATAAAACCCAATTTTTTCATCATTTGACCCAGTAAAGATTATGATCGGAATTCGTGAATTTCTTTCATGACCCTCACGAAAAGTGCCGATACCATCACTATCCAGCAAGCCGAAATCTGTCAATATTATATCGAATGGACGTTCTTTAAGAAAACTCAAACCTTCGTTGAGTGTTTTAACATTTATAAGTTCATATGAGAAGTCGATGGATTTTTCAAGCATTTTTTCAATCAGACTTCCGTCTCCATAATTGTCCTCAAAAAACAAGATTTCAACCTATTCATCCATAATTAAATCGTTTCCTATCTAAGTCACATTGATTTAATTTAAATGGTAACTTCACAGCTTCAAGCCAGAAAGTTATGTTTTCATTTATTTGACTTTTTAATAAATAGATTTCAATATAAATTTAACCGTTTTTTTTAATATGTTTTAAAATTTAGTTTTTGAAATTTTGCGGGGTTGATTGGTAAAGTGAAATAAAAAGTTGAACCTGTGCCCACTTCAGATTCTACCCATATACGTCCTCCATGTATTTCTCCAATTCTTTTACAAATTGCAAGTCCTATTCCTGTTTCAGAATATTTTTCCCTTTTATGCAGTCTTTAAAAAATTTCAAAGATTCTTTCCGAATATTGTGAATCAATTCAAATTCCGTTATCCTAAACTGAAAATACCCATTCATTTGCTTTTTTCTGCAGCAATATGAATTTGTGGTGCTTCTTCATAGTGGAATTTTATTCCGTTGATGATCAGATTCTGAAATAACTGAATAAACTGGGTAGAATCTACCATTACATTAGGTAAAGTATCATGAGATATAGTAGCTTTATTTTCTGTTCTGAATAATTTTAAATTAGATGATCCATAATTCAAAATGAATTCGCAATTAGTAGGTTCAAGTTCTCTCTTTCTTATTATACACTCATGAAAATTTTAGAACTTCCTTTATCATATTTTCGCATCCAATAATCAACAGCAAAGTGAATGTGCTTATCAGCCTTATCATCTAGATTACCCTGGGATCTCCTTTGTAAAAGCTCTAAATAACTTGTTATCATCCTCAAGAATTCTTGTAAATCGTGAGATTAAACGTAAGCGAATTGTTAGAATTCTGCATTTGAGATGACAAGTTTTTCTAATTTCAATTTTAAAATTTCGTCGGCTTTTTTGTGCTTGGTTACGTCAATTTTCATTTGATGGTCCTTAAGTGGTTAATGTTGTCTGAAGATTTCTTATAATAAAAACTCCTTGATTAAATGGGTTTTTCACAAAATAGTAAAAAGATTCTGATTTAACAATCAAGTGGAACGACTGATTTACCTCCTATTCCATATCCTCCTAATATTAAGAATATTATTTCGCAAGGATAATGATATCGAGATTGCACTTCAAGAAAACTGTGAAGTAATACAAAAATCAAAAATGTAGTAAAAAGAAAACGCATGCCAATACTAAGTTTTTTGTTCTTTAATCTATAGCAACCAAATAAACTGAAAACCAATATTCCAAAATAATAGAATTGAGAGATCACAGACATCATTTTTGAAAGCATTTCCAGCTGAGTTGGGGTTATGAAATAAACTAATTTCGTTGAATCTATCGTGGTGTTACTGTAATGACTACCAAATAACTCATCACCCCATATTCCATTAAATTTTTCGAATATCAGCTTCATAAATGTCTCAGGATTTTTGTTTATACGAGATAAACCAGTTTCAATTGCGATTTTTTTCGCTTCTTCTGGACTATATTTGTCCCATATTTTGGCGTCAACTGGATTTCACTGTCCTTTGTGCTCGAAATTTTGTCCCATAAGCAATGAATTTTGTATTCCTGTAGTCGGATCAGAAGGGACACTAACGACGGCACCAAGACCGACCACAACAAGCAAAACTATAAGAAAACCAGATATTAAAAAAAGAGATGAATATACTTTTTTTTTGAAAGATTGATCTGGACCAAAGAGTAATGTTATTAAACCTGTGCCAACCAAAATTACAGATATAACACGAATTGTATAAGCTAATCCAAAAATGATCCCAGCTAAAAATATATTTTTGTACGTATTGTCTGATTTCACTTTAATGGCCCCGATAAGCATAGCTATCCCAAGAAAAAGAGAAAAAAGAAATAAATTGTTCAGAAGCCAAGACACTATTATACATAATTTGAGCAGGCCAAATTGAAAATAGTACCATGGTAATCCTTGCAATGGGTCTATCAAATAGATATTCTACAATCAAATTAAGAAGAACTCTGTCAATGCACTAAGGAAAACATTTAGTAATTTTGCTATGAAAAGATTTATACCAAACAATTTATAAATCATTCCCAGCAAAAAACAATACCCAAAACCTCTTTCATTGTAATTAATAAATAATAAATGAGCTGGAAATTGTTTTGCAATATATATTGCAAAATTATTATAAGATTCAAAATCTGAATAAGGTAAAGTTGGTACTGGTATTATCCAAATTAAGCGTAATAAAATAATTACAATTGCACTAGTGATTAAAAAATTCTTTGTTGATCCCCTCTGAATGAAACTGTCAGTATCAGAAAGTACATAATAAAAACAATATCCTATAAACACAAAAATAAATAAGGCATACTTAGGAGATTTTGTTGAATAAGGATTTTGTATTGATAAAATTGAGCTCATAATAATAAGGTATCCAGTAATGTAAATCAGAAAGAAATCTATTAGATTTGTTGAGTATTTATCATTAAGCTTCATTATTCACATCCACACTTATACAATTTATGGTTAAACATTTTAAATATATGTATATGTGCTATGCTCATAGACTCAGTTTTTTAAATATGTTTCAATAAATTTCGTATATGCATTAAGCGTTTATATAATTTTCTTTAGCAAGTGGAATGTTGGAGTTCATCGAAATCCTCTTAATTAATTTAGTTTTCCATTTTACTTTTTATACTAGTCTGCTCGTTTTTTGATTAGTGCAATATATCCTACTTTCAGCAACTAACTTGTTTTTTCCAGTATTTTTTAATGATAGCGTTTTTCTGAAGAACACATTACCTCTATCTTAAACATTATTGCAAAAATGGTTCGTTGCTTATATAAGTCGTGATATTTGAGCCAACTGTTAACAAGTTTCAAATACGATATAACTTTATATACTCACACATAGGTGAAATCAATAAATCCATTTGATATCTTTTTACTACGATTACAAGATAATGGACTCACATCTGAATCAGTGAGCTTCCTACATCATAATCGTGATAATAAGAAAACCGTTAGTTTCAAGATTGCAAACATAAACGCAAATTAGACTGGAAATAAACTTTTTGGTTTAAAATTAATTAGGGATGTATTTTCCCATACTTTTAAATTCATTGGTGTAAGGTACTAGTGAATAAAACAGTAATGGAGAGTTTACATTGAGAAGGCACATATGTTTTATTTTAAAACCTATGTACATCTGAAAACAATAAAAATAGAAGCTGGTCAGTAGAAATATTGGCTCTGCATCCTAATTTTTGCAGTGAAAGAAAAGAATAAAGAGCCAGTCATATTTTACAGAATTTTAGCTACAAAGTCACTGATTCTCAAATATTTTGGGATTTTGACTCATAAGATCTAAGACTTATTCTTATTTTAATAGAAAATTATGCACGATCAAGATTTGATATCAAAAGATCCATTTCATCCTTATACTTTCCATAAGTATAATTGAAAATCCCTTTCCCCAAGTTTTCAATTTCATCGTCAAGATTTATACTTGTTCTTTTTCTAGCAAGTTCTAAATGAAGCCAAATGCTAAATAAAATTATCTATAATCTTTTGGGAAAATTAAGGATGCCTGAATCATATTATTCAATGCAAGTTGTGTAATGACTATTGAATATACTTTCCCTGTTTTTTATTGTGTGTAAATACCTTCATATCCCAAGTATTCCCAATTATAAAAGTAGATGATTTCTCAACGCAGCATAAATTGAACCCAAAAGTCACTGGTTGATTCAAATGCAACAACGTCATATTTTTCTTATATAACCCCATTTTTGAGGGCTAAAATTTCATCATTATCTATCGCAAAAAGTTGGTGTTATTTTTCATCAGATATAGTTGAATAGTAGCAATAAAAAACGTTTATGAATGTCTTAAATAAAATATTTGTTTACTGTTTTCGATAATTTAGACCACTTTATATATTTGGCCAGTTGAATTGCCTCAAAGGCAGTTTAGCATCCATTATTAAATTTACATTTGAACGTCGATGAAGAATCATGATTATTTTTCTAAAAGTTTTTTAGAAACCAAATCTAGTATAACCCTCCTGCCAAAGTTAATGATGAAATCAATAATCAAAAAATGCAAGTTAAAACGTACTTTCATTTATTGATGCATGTTATTCAAAGAATTTCATGTTCGTTTTGGAACTGAGTCTGACTTCGGTAATGTTCACCAAAGTTGCTGATATAGGCGCTGACCTGATGCAAATAGTCATTTGGAACTACAGGAAATCCAAACTATAAAATAATTAAAACAATTATATATATTAACGAGTGAATTTAAATATCATTAAGTAGGATATAAAATACCTAGTGGTGATGTCAATGAAATATGTAATTGCAATGATAAGACCAGAAAAACTTGATGCTGTTAAAAATGAACTTCAGAAAGTAGAAGTAAATGGATTGACAGTGTCATCTGTTTCTGGGTATGGTGCCCAAAAGGGACATCTTGAAATTGAGCGGGCTAAAGCTAGAAAATACGAAGCAAATCTACTTGAGAAAGTTAGAATTGAAATTGCAGTGAAAGATGATTTTTTGCAAGCTACAGTTGCAGCAATAAAAAATGGATCAAGAGATAAAGATGGTTATGTTGGGAGTGGGAAGATATTCGTGCTACCACTAGAGAATGTTATAAGAATTCGCACGAACGAAACTGGAAATGATGCTCTTTAAAGACATATATATCTATTAGTAGAAGCAAATTTTGCGGAGGCCTTAATCCCATCCGCACTTATTATTAATGATCTTTAGGCTAGTAATATGTTGTTGTTTACTTATCCAGCGTAAAAATATATTTAGGAGCATGATGCATTCATTGTTGCAATGTGAGTCATAGCTCTGAACTGGGTAATTAATAGTGTACTCAATTGATTTTGAATCTGAAAAAAGTTTGTAGATTGCTCTGATAAATTATTCTTGCAAGGTATTACTCATTACTCTATCAGAAAAGCATGTGTATACGCATTTTTTATTCACAGTTATAATCTTTATTGTTTACAATTTTCAATAAATGATCTATCATTGCAATAGGAAGGATTCAGTCTATTCTTTCAGCATTGAATAAATTCAAAAAAATGAAATTAACATCAAAATAATAGATCAATAATATAAAAGAATTTCGATGAACCCCGAATTTTTGTCTTATGCTTATTAATTGTATAAAATTTCTTCGTAAAAATCAGAGGTTTATAGAAATCCTCATAAATTGATATGTCTTCATGATAGAGGATTAACATAGTATCAAGATTCATAATACGCCTGATAATTTAGTGCATAATATAAATAAAAAAATTTATTATGTATAACATAAATATGACGTAGCCCCTATTTTGAGAAGGAGTCATTTCCGTGGAAGAAGTAATTAATTCCCTTAAAAAAAGAAAAAAACTGAACTCTTTGATCACTTCAGTTCTGATTTGGAGTTTACCAGCAATTTCACACACAGATGAATCCGTTAACAACACGAAGTGTTCCTTTATTCCAGAGATTGAAAATGTTCTAGAGCAAATATCTGTTGAAACCCTGGAGAAAACAGATGAGGAAAAATCAAAAATTAAAAAACTAAGAGTCGTTACTGCAATTCCAGTCCTGTTCATAGCCCTTGCAGAATTTCTGATCTTTTCTGGGAGAAGGGAGACAGCTATCTGGATACATATTGGGATCCTGATTTCTCTTACCCTTTCTAATATATTTATAAAAGATTCCGAAATCCATAAAATACATCAGTCACTGATACTTCTCCCAGTTTTGAGACTAATAAANNAACTTACTCGCACGCAGCTCGGAATGACCTTCAAAAGAATATGGCTCTATATCCCACTTTCAATATTATTAGGCCTCCTTCTTGGAGGAGGGGAATATCTAATAATTAGGACAAACTCTCTAGTTTCAGACCTCTCAACCTTTAACCTCCTGATGCTCAGTATAGTTATGATCTTTTTCGTAGGCCTTGTGGAAGAGGTAATTTTCAGATCAATCCTTCAGAATCGACTGCAGATGGCACTCGGTAATCTGTCAGGACTTATAATTACAAGTATTTTATTCGGACTTATGCATACAGGATATGGGAGCATTGATGAAGTTCTGTACGTATCCTTTGTAGGCATATTTGTAGGTTACTTATTTTACAAAACACGCAGCCTTCCCCTGGTTACGATGATTCATGGCTTCATAAATGTATTTGTTTTTGGGATAATTCCCNNAAGTGAAGCCAAAAAATAGAAAAGTAGATACTGCAAGTGATATAATGCTCCTAAATAAATCACTTCCAACTCTATAACTCTGGAAACACAGATATACAAATAAAAAACTAACTCCAGATTCTTAAACCGTGGAAAAACAGAAAAAATTTACATATGCATTTGTAAATTCAGCACTTAGGTCACACTTTATGCAATTTACAACTTCAATGTCATTCATTTTCTCAATCATGACAGTAGCTTAAAAATTAATNNAATAGGCAAACAAATTCTACATTTATGTACATCTGTGGAATGTAAATTCGCTAAAATATATTCCCACTTTTATCCCATAAATTTAGCCCATAACTCCACTATTACCTTAACCCTTGACTTCCGTCTAAGCAATTACTCAACGAAAATAGCAAATCTTTATCTATAAACCATACTGACCTTTCTTGGATTCATTTAACCCCAAAAACCATAAAAAAGATTTGCACATCTCCCTTTACATTTTTTCCTTTTATTTGTACTTGATGTAGATAACAATATCCGAAAAAATCTTGAGGATTCCAATTTACATCTTACATTTTCTTCGTGGAAATCCTGTCCAAATTTGTCTCACTAAGTTCTGCATTTGACCTTATTTTCCCTAAATTTCATAATTCTCCTTTGATCTCTGTATCTCTGACAACGCCTTAAAATAATCCTTGGTAACTGGAGAAGAATGATAAACTGATTTAGCAAAAAACCTTTATGACAAGTAAGATTAAAACAAAAAAAATGAATAAAAGCTACCCGCATGAAAGCAATAGATTGAAATAATATCCTGGAGTTCAAATCACATTTGTTTTTTGTTCAGATTTAGTGCTTCACCAATTGCAGTATTTCATTAACTTGTAATTGATGATTTCTAAGCACATCTATTTATTTTACCCCACAAAAAGAAGAGGGACAAATAAATGCATCTCCTCACAATAAATATAATTATATGTAAGTATATATATAATTATAATTCACATTTACACCCCACATCCACGCTTTTTTAGTTTGTGACTTTAATTTAAAACCTAAATTTGACAGTTGCTTGAAAAGAAGTGACTTTTGTCTTATTCTGTCAAATGAACACAAAAACATAAGCATTTCCTAAAAGAAGATACTCTTTCCTATAGGATCGATTATTGCTGTTCAATCTTTTCATGAAAAATTTAATTTTTATGAAGTTTTTAGCAAGCATTAAAAAGGGTTTGGATCTCAATAATTTGTTAATAGGCTAGATGAACTATAAATTCAACGATTATTTAGCATTAAGGAAGCGGGCAATTAGTTAAATTAGACCAAAATTATCGACATATTAGCATGACAGATTCCATGGGAGATACCTTTATATAAATTTTAAAATCTTAGGGAGTACCCAAGGAAAAATATTATTTGATATTCTAGCAGTCTGTTTATTGCTGGTTATTTTGAAAAAATGGTAAAAATTTAGACTGTACAAGTGTAGTTATTTTGACACTTGAATCTAAAATTGGTAAGTATAGTCACAATAAAGAGAATTAAATAATAAGGATCGGATTTCAATAAATTGCTAATATAAACTTTATATGCAAATAATCAAATATTGGAATTTATCGAAATTCTCTAAGTTTCAAGTGTAACAAAAGATCGAGCTCTAGTTAATCGAAAAATACCTTCTTCTACCTCACTTAAACGAGGAACAAAAAGGCTGAGAAAAAAAATTACAAGTATTTTGGGAATTGCATCAATTAAATAATTAGAGTTACAATTAAATTAGGTTACATATATTTAAAAAAATAATATTAACCCAAGGAAATCTTGTTTGCTCTGTTTTTGAATTTGGACCGTTGATTATAAATCCAAGAGAAATTCTAGAAAATGTTGCATCATTGAATAAAAAATTCATAAATTTTTGATAACTATAGTTTGCTTCATCAAGCAAAGTTATTATATCAACGTTATGACATAATTCAGCAGATATAGACAGTAAACTGGCAGTGCCTATCCCATAAGTAGAGTTATTTTTCTGGCCATAATCAACGACGTCATGATCTCAAATAATTTATTTGATATTTCTCTATATTTGTAGAAATGGTTTAAGAATTGATGAAATTCGGAAATACTGATAAAATAAATGTATAGATTATAAATTTTGGATCACCAGAAAAAACTTGCTAACAAATATCCAATAAAATCCCGTTAGCTATTATCTGGCAGAAAGTGATATATTCCATTCCTGAAATGACAGATAAAAATAGTGAAAACAGGTGAAACAATGAAATATGCCGTACTTATAGGAGACGGAATGGCTGATTATCCTATAAAAGAACTGGATAACAAAACCATTCTCCAGGCAGCTCGAATACCTGCTATGGATTATATCGCAGCACGTGGGAAAACCGGGTTTGCAAAAACTATACCTGATGGTTTTTC
>PMJC01000087.1 GCA_003157235.1 Methanosarcina sp. | reverse complement strand
TTCTGTATTTGACTCGATTTTTTCTTTTTGGTTAATTATTTTTTGATTTTAAAGATAGTTTATGCCAGCCCTAAAATACTACTCTTATTTTAAATTTTGTGACTTAGCACTTTTTTTTTGTCTATCTTAAGTAATGCTTCTTCTGATTTTCGCTTAATTTTTTCGCGTTTTATCCGCTTTTGCATAGCCAGGATCGGAATAGATAGAAATAGAGTCCTTAATCAGTTTTTTATTTTCAACCAAAAGATCAAGTTGAATTTGCAGCTGTCCCTATATTTCATTTTCTTCTTTGCGGTTATCAATAGTTTTTTTCTGAATAACCAGAATGTGTTCTGTCTGGTATGTACTCCGAAAAATCAAGAAATATCCTGAAAGAAATTCGACCAATACAGTGTTTCACAAGTTCAAAGTCTGAAAGATCATGCTACTGCTGTAAAACAAGTGTTTTTAACATAATGATTGTGACAGCTTCAAGTCAGTTTTATAAAACTGTTTTGTTAAAATATATGGACTCAAAAATGATACGAAAAGATTCCAATAATTAAAGAATCAATTTCGGCAAGTTTGTATCCAACTGACTGAAGACATTTGTATTTTTATTTAAGAGCAAAATCAATAAGAATTTTCATGAGAAAAAATAGATATTAAGAGATTGAAACTCTCCAATAATCAAGTTCATAAGAGTTTATCGAAATTCTCTTTACTACTCACTGTAGGTGTTAAAAAATAATGTTCATCATTTAAAAATTTCACTACTATACCTTTAAATATCAAAAATCCAATGCACTGACACATATATTACAATAAAATACAATCAACTCCAAATAGATCTTATAGCATTCACAGCTCACGATCATTTCTTCAAAGGAGATTCACTAAAAGGAGTATTTCGATGTTAAACCCTGATAAATTCATTCCAAAAGCAGTTGAAGAAATCAGCCAGGAAATAAAAGGTAATAGAGCAATTATTGCACTCTCAGGCGGTGTGGACAGTTCTGTTTGTGCGGAGCTGGCTTACAGGGCTATCGGGGACAGGCTGAAGCCGATCTATATTGACACAGGACTCATGAGGACAGGAGAAACAGAAAGGATAAAGCACATCTTCTCCCACATGAATCTGGATATTGTGTATGCAAAGGCCAGATTCCTTGCAGCCCTGAAAAATATCACTGAACCTGAAGAAAAAAGGAATGTTATAGGCGAGACTTTCATCCGAGTGTTTGAAGAAGAAGCGAGGAAAATTGCAGCTGATTATTTGATTCAGGGTACGATTTACCCTGACAGGATCGAGTCAGAGGGCGGTATCAAGTCCCATCACAATGTTGGGGGACTGCCTAGTGTGATGGACTTCAAGAAAATCGTTGAGCCTATAAAGGATCTTTACAAAGATGAGGTAAGGAAAGTTGCATGGGCGCTCCAGCTGCCGGAAAAAATTTGTGAAAGGATGCCTTTCCCTGGTCCAGGTTTGGCTGTGCGGATTATCGGAGAAGTTACAGAGGAGAAACTTGAGGTAGTAAGGAACGCCAATCTTATAGTAGAAGAAGAACTTCTTGACAGGTTCTGCCCCTGGCAAACTTTCGCTGCACTCATCGGTAAGGGAACAGGAGTGAAAGGAGATATCCGAGCTTATGGATGGATCGTAGCTGTAAGGGCTGTCGGGTCACGAGATGGAATGACTGCGGAAGCTTTAGAACTCTCTTGGGATGCACTCAAGCACCTAGAGGCCAGGATAACTTCCGAGATTCCGAACGTTGTCAGGGTCGTCTACGATATCACACCCAAGCCGCCTGCAACAATCGAGTTCGAATGAGATGTAGAGTGCAGAAGATAAGTGTACAATAAATGAAACTGAAAAACAGATCATAAATTTTTTTCTGCAAGATTAAGAAAGCAATTAAGTGAGTTTTTTGCCCATGACCCTGAATAAAGCAGTAATAAAAATTCGGCAGAGAATTAAAATAAGGCCCTCTCCTACAAATGAACCGGCAGCAAGCTGGACAGGAATCGACATTTTAAACGGAATTCAAATAAAAACTCTCACTATAATTTTCAAAACCATAGGATGCAACTGGGGAAAAGCTGGAGGTTGTACTATGTGTGGTTATGTTTATGACTGCGCAAGTGAGCCGCCAACCCTTGAAGATTATAAAACCCAACTTTCAAGAGCGATGAAAAAAGCTGACAAATTTTCAGAGTTCATGGTCAAAATCTTCACCTCAGGTAGTTTCCTTGACGAGCAGGAAATCCCTTGTGAAGCAAGAGATGTAATTCTCAAAACTCTCGCAAATGATCCCAGGGTTATTAAGGTACTTGTCGAAACCAGGCCTAACTTTGTAACCGAAGAGAACGTATTACACTGTACAAATATACTGAGAAATAATCCATTTGAGCTAGCATTTGGACTGGAAACGAGCTCTGACAGAATTCGCAGAGATTCAATTAACAAAGGATTTACTTTCAGGGACTTTGTTTGTGCAGCAAAAATTTCAAAGAGCCATGGTGCAACCGTAAAAGCTTATCTGATGCTAAAACCTCCCTTCCTTTCCGAACTTCAGGCCTTAGAAGATATAGTTCGTTCCATAGATGATGCAGCCTCTTATACTGACACAATCTCTATTAACCTCTGCAACGTCCAGAAAGGAACCCTCGTTGAAGCTCTCTGGGAAAAAGGACAGTATCGTCCTCCATGGCTCTGGAGCATCGTAGAAATCCTGAAAAAGGCGAAAGCTGTCCATTCGGATCTCATACTTATGTCCGACCCTGTAGGTGCAGGCTCAAAACGTGGCCCTCACAACTGCAAACTATGTAGCTCAGATGTCGCAGACTCGCTCAGAACTTTCTCACTTAACCAGAATCCAGCAGACCTGAGTAAAACAAATTGTGAATGCAAAGAACTCTGGAAAAAAGTTTTAGAACTCGAGGATTATACCTACGGGACACCCATTTTAGAATAGTGGTGAAAACTACATTCTGCAAATGTAAACAGATGTCGAATTTGATAAACTATTTGCCCACATTATTTATTGAAGGTTAGATTAAATTTTAAGCTACTGCCATATTGAAAAAATATATTCCATTTTTGTATACATTTGCGCAAAATAGGATTTATGGTAAACTCACGAATTAGTTACAATTCTAAAAAACGGATTTAATTTTGAGAGGATTTCGATAAATCCCTAAAATATTTCATATGTTTAGAAACGATATTTAATGATTCATGTAAATAAGTGGTTTATCGAAATCCTTTCTAATTTAGGCCTATAGAAAGGGATTGAAAGATAAAGTAGGCATAAAACCATTGGGATAAGGAAGAAAATCAAGCCACGAATATGAGTGACAGGTTTACATGTCTGAGGTCAAAACCAAAAATAAATATAGGATTCATATCATTATCAAGCGAACAAGTACAGAATACATGTTTAAAGTAGGATTCCTCTTTCAGATGCAAGCAGCTCCAACACCTGCATCCGTATTTTGATGAACTCATCCTTTGGTGTGCCGGAAGGATATTTTTTTGCATTGTTAAATTCCCTTATAAGCTCAGTGTTGTTTAGTTTCGTCATACGATTGTGATACGAAGTACGATATGTATTGCTATCGATATCTGATTCTTTTGGTATAATATACATCACCTTATCTGAGATTAGATACAATTACTTATAGCTTTATTTTTGACAAGATCTGTTTATTTGTGATTATGCTATCCGATCACATTTTTCCCATTATACTCAAATAAATATAAAACGGTGTAATAAGCTTTTAAAAAGGAAATTGAGATTATTTATTTTTTAAATCCAAAATGACTTTTTTAATATATATTTTGATTGGGGGAACAATGGCACAATATCTAATCTCGAAAACTGGGCTCATTAGCTATTAAAAATTTAATTAAGTTTTGAGGACATTGATATCTTTTTTTCATATCAATGCTTTTAAACAACTTTTCACGATAAAGGTTTCAGTTATTTAATGTTCAATTCTACCATATAAATAATCTCTTTTAATCCTCTAAGAGTTCTATTGCGTTTGTAGGGCAGATCTCTACGCACTGTCCACACTCGGTACAGTCTTCAGGGCGTGCTACAAATGCCCTTTTTCCTTCTATTGATTCTTCAGCATCAAACACGTCCGCAGGACAGACACCATAGCATTCTAGTAAACCTACACATTTATTATAATCAATTCTTGGATGCATTATTTTCACCACTTTTTAGAATTTGGATTCAGCCTTCAACAGGTTCGATAGCATCTTTAGTACAAGCTTCCACGCACTACTTGCATTCTATGCAATTTTCTGGGCAGGGTACACTGCCTTTTTTAACCTATCATTTTTTCAATATCAAAAATTTTTACAAAGAAAGATTCAGGGCAAGCAAGTGCCCTTTATACTTATTGTAATCAATTCCTGGATACATTTTTTTCCCCATCTTTCAAGCTCCCAATGAACTAAAATACCTCAAATTCTGGTACTGCTATAAGTTAGTACGTTACTGTTCAGATTTTCATTGAATTTTTGCATTCACATTCTTGTAGCTTCGCTATAAGACACTGGCACATCCAGTAGAACATGCGCTATTGAACTAAGAAATCTAGAACTTATGCACTTCAGGATCAAAATAAAGCATAATATTTATTCAAATTCATTATTCAGGCAGTTTAACTGCATAGATTCTAAAATAAATAAATAAATTGTAAACCTTAAAATACCGAAATTACAATATTTATAGTAGATCTATTCATTATTTATTTTGCTCCTCAAGCACGTGAGTCCTAATTATAGAAGAAATATTTACCATCTTCCAAGATGGAAAAATCAGGTTGCTTTACCATTATTGCAAAAATACATTATTGTATTTGCATGCTCCAGACAATTCTCTTCCCAGACAGAGCAGGTTTTACAAATGCAATTTCTGTTAGGGTCTAAGTCGCTGCAGGTAGCAGTACCTGATGAACAGTAGACTCCAGGAACCTTGTGAGACTTTGGAACTTCATCTTTTCCTAAATTTTTCATTTCATTTTTTAAGTTTCCAATTTTATCCAATGTGCAAACACTGTCAGCTTGAACAGGACACTGTGGACACATGCATCTTTCGATATTTGTTACAGCATAAGGAACTTTTACTTCTCCAGATGTACCTATTTCACTTATTTTACTCCCTCTAAAATTTATTTTTAATTACACTTACTTAGTGATAGATGTGAAACTCTGATCTTTTCACTTTGAGCTACAAAGTACAATTATCTTCTTCGTTATTTTAAATTAATTATACAAAAAGTAGTTTCTGAATAAAATTTACTTTCCCATAAAATGTTTTAAAATCGAACAATAGTGTTATATTAATTATGTTTTTATTAC
>PMJC01000465.1:2670-4655 GCA_003157235.1 Methanosarcina sp. | reverse complement strand
GAAGGCTATCATAGCCGACAACGGTTGGTAAAAAAATTGTTTTTTCGACAACGATACCAATCGCTGATAAGTCAAACCATGAACAATAGACATAATATATTTAGGCGTTGTTTACTAAAAGTGAATATTAGTAAAGTAAGAAATTATAAATAAAATACTTCTTATTTTTTTAATTTTTTAGTATTTGGCATGCTCAAAAATGCTTTAACTATAATGAACACTTCTAGTACACAACAAAAAAATCAATATCCATAAATATCCATATTCATNNTTCAGCCCAGTGGATGTAAGCTTCAACTTTAATCTTGGTTTAGTATGTATTTTCAGCTGTTTATTTGTTAATATTGCAGATAGAAAATGCGAAATATCTAGTATTCCATAGTGTATGTTCTTTCTAAGAGTATTTTTTCAAATACTCTTTTTGAGTTTTCCATATATTAATTTTTGTCTCTTGTTTCAGTTTTAGAATATAGCAAGAGCACTTACTTTTGGCTCGCTCTTACGAGTAGATGGATATGATCTTTGTTCGTCTCCACTTCTAGTATTTCAAAATCACCCTCTTTTCCAATTTAATGAATAAGCTGTTTGAGTTCTTAGTCAAACGGACCTCATCCATTTTTTCGATACTTGCATATAAATGTAATGTGATACACTAAAAAAATTTACTATAATTCCTGTGTCCATATTTTTATTTACCAAATAGTAAAATATATTGCTAAAGTACTATACTTATATTACCATGAAAGCATTCAAGTTTAGGCTATATCCAACAAATTCACCAATCTAACCAACTTGATCAACACATTGATAGTTGTAGATTTGTCTATTAATTGTGCGCTTTTTCAGTGAGTAAAAACATATGAGCAAATCGGTAAATCAATTTTTATGTTTGATTTAAACAAACTAATTCCTAATCTAAAAAAAGCAAAATACGTGGTTATGAGAAGTCAATTTCAATCACTTCAGGATATGACTAAATCTATAAAATCTGCATCCACTAGATTTTTTCGAGAAAAGTAAGGTTTTCCCAAATTCAAATTAAGGAAGAATCCAATTCAGTCATTCTCGATATCACAAAACTACAATATGAATTTTGAAAACAATACTATTAAGCTTCCTAAGAATGGTTAGGAAAAAAAACATTCTTATGATAGATAAATTTGAACCATCATCTAAGATCTGTTATGTTTATGGATATCATAACTCTAAGCTAAAACTAAAAAATAGAGAATGGAAATGTTCTGATTGCAAGACAAAACATGAAGAACATTAACATTGCAATTAACATCAAAAAATTCACTCTCATTGATCAAAATAAAATTGGAATCTGACACCTGTGGAATGTGGGATATGGATTTGGGAACTTGTTCTCAATAAGAGAAAGGAATGAACCAAGAAGTCACTTGTTTTCAGCTGAGTGATAGTTCACTTTGATTCAAACTTATATAAAAATCAAACCCAATAAATATTTTATAAATTCTGCAGTTTAGACATATTTTCATGGGCTTTATACTACTTGTTTTGAGCTTACAATAAAGCTTATTGATACTGATAACATGACTTTTAAAAGACATTATTGTATTAAGTTATTTGATTGTTAATTTTGAGAGAATGCCTATATCAAATAAGATTTTCTGTTGTTAGCGATATTGTTTGAGATGGATAAAATAATGTTCAGATTTTTAATAATACAATTGATAAAAGCCTAAGTTATAGTATTCTGCTTGGTGATCACCTTGGATCCTCTATCTGAACATGATTAACAGTATCAAATAAAGGAAATATCATTACAAATACAATTAAGAAACTTTGTCCGTATGTAATCCTGTGAGTGCAATAGCATAAATCTATACCTTGATTGGCAAAACTACAAATGGAATAACATCCGTGTATAGCTTTCTCTGTGATGAGAAGACAGTATAATTATGGAGCCATCTTGTAACCATCGAATCGTTTGGAAAGACAATCTGTCCACCAAAGAATAC
>PMJC01000465.1:0-2576 GCA_003157235.1 Methanosarcina sp. | reverse complement strand
CAATTTGTACAAATACAAAATTTTTGTATATTCCACCAAACAATTTGAACAGAATGAAGAGTGTATGAATTCCCAAACCATTAAAACCGTTTACAAGCAGTACTGCAGTCTTATCTTGCATATCAACTTTATCAGGGGTATCAGTCTTAATAATGTCCTCACATTCTGAAAAATTGATGATTTTGACATTCAGCTCTTTAATAAGTTCTGAAGCATATTCATAATGGTACCTTATAACAAGAACAACTCCAACAAAAACTGCAATAATAAACAATGTTATCCATCCGCCTTCATTGAACTGAACCATTATCACTTATATTAATATCAAAACTGTCAGAAACAGTCACACACCATTGATAATTAATTTTTTCTTCCAATCTTTTATTTTTGTTTTGGACTTCCACCAATGGCGAACCATTCCTACCTGGGATAGAATGAATGTTATGAAAACTGCTATACTATAAAGGACTACGAGGCGTTCGACCGAGCCCTCTGTAAGAGAGACCATAATTAACGCTGAGACGCCCATTATCAATATACCATTTTGTGTAACAAATCTGTCACTCAGGGTTGCAAATTTAGTCGGAACCCATCTGTCTAGTGCCATATTCGCCAGGACTCGTGGACCATCTATAAATCCAGTCTGGGCCGCTACGAACAACAGCCCAGCTTCTGAGATAAGAGTTGCTATTACAAAATAGGTACCAAAAGTCCCCCAGGGCTTTGTCACATTCTCAAATAAGGTGGCATTCAGAGTTTTTCCAGGTTCATGAGCGACATTGTAAAGTACATAAGCAATCATCAGCCCTGCTGCCATAAATGCTAGCGAAATCGCCATGAGACGCATTGTTCTCTTTGCTGTCTGCACTCTAGGTTCTCTCAATACAGGCACTGCATTACTTACGGCCTCAATTCCCGTATACGTTCCTGCACCCATGCTGTATGAGTGGAGGACAATTGAAAGCAACCCTACAAACCCTACTCCATATGTTACGTTATGGACATCAGCTATAGTATTATTCATCACTGTCGGCACGTTTGCAAAATGGAAATAAAACGCATATACTATTAAGATGACATGGGCAACTACGAACAATGTAAATATTGGTATTAAAAATATCACTGATTCTTTTATTCCTCTCAAATTCAATAAAATTAGTATCAGGATAACAAAAAACGCAAACCCAAATTTGATAGTTTGCCAACTTATTGGTAGAAAGCTTAATACAGCATCTACACCACTTGCTATCGAAATGGCAATTGTAAGTACATAGTCTATCAGGAGTGCACAGCCAGAAATCATTCCGAGAGATGGAGATAGTAATTTGCTTGCGACTAAATATCCACCACCACCTGTAGGAAACAATTCAACTATTTGCGAATAGCTCGTACTAATTACAAAGATTGTCACTATAATGCCAATTGCTACAAATATGGCAAGATAAATATGTCCTCCCAACGCCAAATACGCTTCCTCAGGACCATATGATGCAGAGGACATTGCGTCAGATCCCAAACCAACCCACGCAAAAAGTGCGATCAGTGAAAGTTTATGAAAGATGTTCGAATCAAGTGGGTTATGGGCTTCTCCTATAATTAAAGTCTTTAATTTCTTAATGTATATTCCAATATCTTGCATCTTGTTTCAGCCTTCGTTTTATTTTTTAATCATCTTTCTGGATTTTCCATATAGCACGTATAGGTAGGATTAATAATGTCTATCCAGGAGTTACCTATTTGATCGGTATACTGGAGGGTTTTTTCGCGCATCACTGCAATTGATATGCAGATGCCTGCAGCTGAAGAAAGGAAGTTCTGGACTGTAAAATAGACCATCTGAATAAGATAGCTTACTACCGCTTCACCGCTGTAGAACTGCCAATTTGTGTTATTGACAAAACGAATAGCAGTGTTAATTGCAAAGTAAATATCAAAAATCCTGAAGTTTTGTGAGTTGAAAAGAAGAAAGCCTTGAAAAAAAAGAAGCATTAAAAGAATTATCAAATCTAGACAATTGAAGATGAGCATATCCCGCGAGTAGTCCCGCTGTCTCTCATCTCTATCAAGACTTGTTCCTATTAACTTGTTAATCGTCTTTCTATACGATCCAGTATTCCTCGGAGCATCTCCTGTAAAAATGCGGTCAAAGAAACTTCTAAAAGGCAATGCCACTCCTGCAACAATTGCAAAAAAAAGGACGAACATTATAGCATCGGGGGTTATATTCAGCGTTGTTATTTATAGTCACCAGATACCTCTTGTCACATTAATACAAAGATTTTCGAGGCGTTATTTTGTTTCATATGGGTAACAATCGGAAAGCGTATGGTGATTGGGTTATATAAATCTTAGCTCTTTACTCAATCTCTCTCACGAAGGTCCCAAAAATTCTGTAAAATCTTGATTGATATTCTGTCTTTTTCTTCGATAAAAAAAGAACATTGTCTTTTACTGATGCATGGGTTTTTGGGTAAAACCTCTGTATTTGTCTGGCTCATTACTGTTATAGGGCTTTTAAGCCATCCGGAACTGACTAATAATGAAACCTACTCTCGGCAGGTCGACATTAAATTTTG
>PMJC01000208.1:2752-5134 GCA_003157235.1 Methanosarcina sp. | reverse complement strand
GCTTAGAAAAGGTGTTGAAAATAGAGAAATTAGAAAAAGAAACATATAAGCAAATGAAAATATTTGATTTTGAACAACTCCTTTATATCCAAAGCAATGGCGAAAGCAGATACAGTTGATTGCTGCGGGGTAAGCAGCCGAAATTTTGATTTTCATGCTCTTCCTTACTTTTGCCTTAGTTTTGATAGAAACCTTTAATATGGATTGTTCCTATCATTATTGATACACAGCGGGCTCGTGGGGTAGCCAGGATATCCTAATGGGCTTCGAAGTACAATCCTTTACGAAGGTACCCATTAACTCGTGTTCGAATCACGGCGAGCCCGCTTAATTATTTTGTTTTAGCTGGATACCCCGCAGCTTGCTCTGGGAATTGAAATTTCCCTCGAACAGTTTTAACTAACTGATCTTATTTTAAGCTATACTTGCACTATAAAAATGGAACTACGTCATGCAACTCATTATGATGACAAAATAAGATATCTAGTGAGTGTTTTTGTATGGATTATCGTAAAAAAATTCTTTTGGATAGTCAAATCATCAAATATTTGAAATAGATATACTTTGAAATTGGTAAAATATACTGTTTGGAGTTTTGATGCAAAGGTATTGATATTGATCAAACACATCTTTTCGTTGATTTTGAACCTAAATATTCACTTTCAAAGTGATGTACATTAGGAAAAATATTACAATAAGAAAAATCTTTAAAGAATACTCTTATATTGGAAAAAAATTATGAAGTGAGGAACTGTGGAGTGATGGAGGTCATATTGGAGTTTTTGGTGAGATCAAACTTCAGATGTAATTTAAAAACTATGGTGAAAATAAAAGAAACCAGGAGAATAAGAAATATAGGTATGCTAATGAAAATATTTGATTCTAAATAATTCCTTTATATCCAGAGCTGTAGCATGAAAATGCATCATTTCCTTCAGTGAGATGCAACTCCTAACCTTTGATTTTGCCTTTCAGATTTGATTTAATTATTATTCAGTAAAATCTTTTCTTCGACTAATATTTATTTTTGAGAATTTATGTCTTGTTATTTTTAATAAATTTTATGCACCAGAATTTAACAATATTAAATACAGAGTAACTACTCAGCCTACTAAAAACCAGTCGAAAGATATCTATTTTGATGCAATAGCTAAACAGAATTTTTTAATTGAGATTTCCATCTTCGGTAAGTATTTTTAAAAGCTCAATGATCGAATATGAGGCTCGAGTTATTCCCATACTTCGCTTGTCAGTATCTGTGCCTGCGACATACAGATTTCGGACAGGAGTTCGGATATCTGCAAATTTTCCGTCAATTGTGACTGCGGCTTTTTCGGGAATTGTAATCTGCTCGTGGTGCATCTCGATATGCTTTTCGATGTTAGGATGGGCGCGGAAAATCGTGTCATAAGCCTTTTTGATTTCCTGGTCATCACTTTTATTGTCGATCACAAATGAAAAACCTATCAGCTGTTTATCATTGGGGGCAAGGGAAGGATCATAATTACTTATAGGCATTGCCCAGTAAGCAAAATCCTTAAACCATATTTCAGAACCTGTATAATTGAACTCAGGAAGCTCCTTTTCTAGACCAAGCCATATAGTCAGGCTTTTACTGGTCACAATACCTTTGAGATCTTCTACATAATCAGTGGGAAAACATTCTACAAGTCTAGGGAGCTCAGTTGCAAAGCCTGTATAGATAACGATGTCAGAGGTATAGATTTCGTCGGCTTCTACACCCAAAACCTTTTCATTCTGCACCAGAATACATTTCACCTCACACTCTTTTTTGATTTCGACAGTTTCTGGGAGGGAATAAAGGATGGAATTTAGAAGGGCTTTTAGTCCTTTTCGTGGGTATCCTTGAGAGCCGTTTACGTCGTTTGTTGCCAGCCTTTCGAGGGATGTAAAAGGTTGGGCTACCTTGGTCATCCTGGCCTGAAGGGAAGCATGGAGGTGAGATGGGAGAAATGAGATAGGGATTAACTCTGTAGACTGAAGCTTTTTTGGATCAGATCTTCCTATCATTGCATCAAACTGCTCCTGAGTAATACTGTCCCTTAGAAGACTACTTCCCCACAGTACACGTTGGGCTGAAGTTTCTTTCATGGACCTGCCAGAAAGGAAAGTGGATATTGTATCCACAAAGTCATAAGTATCTTTTGAAAGGTTTTTTGGCAGAAAATCATACACAGATTGGTTAGAGAGATCTATTCCGAACGAGGAAAGTGTAAAAGCCTTCGTGAGGATCTGAAAAAGTAGAACCCTGTCTTTTCTTGGAAGCACATCGAAAGTCACGAAATCTTTTAAATTGGAAGGAACCTTAACGAGGGCATTTTCAGTCCTAACGTAGTAATGCCCATAGTCTTCAAATACAGG
>PMJC01000208.1:0-2711 GCA_003157235.1 Methanosarcina sp. | reverse complement strand
CTTACACCCGCCCCAACAACAATTACATCGTATTTTTTCATTCCCCAAACGACCTCTATTTCTTCCGTTAATCAGGCTTTCAGTCAATGCAATTATACAACTTATTTTTCTTAAATCGCAATATGATTCTACATCAGAAAAAGACGATTACTAAAAAATTTTATTAGATAGTTATTGTTAAATGCTTAACTCAAGGGTATGTTTGAAATACTTTATATCAATTTATGATTTAAAAAAGTTATTTTCAATCTTCTTTGATATTTATGTAGTACATAGGAAAAATAGTATTTATAACTAGTAGTCCTTGAATGGTGAAAATTATCGAATATAAGTTATTAACAACTTCAAGAATATTGGATTTAAGTAGAATAAAACTTTGCAAGAATGGATCTTAACCTTCAGAATTAACTCTTATTTTTGGTAGAAACATTTGCTCAATTGAATTCTAAATTAACATTATCATATATCAAACCGTCATAAATGTACTGATTTCCATAACCTTGCTTGCGCTTGATTTTCGTTCTCAGGTGCAAACGTCCTATTCAGACTTTATTAGTAAAAGTAATTTTTAAAAATTGGAAAGATAATCAGTGAAAATTGAGATCAGACTTAACTGGAGGACTTGAAAAGGTTTGATGAACTTGACTATGAAGCAGTTAACAAGTAGTACTGAAAACTTTTTATTTTAGATCCATGCTGACAATTTCATGATGCTTAACTCCGAAGGTATCAGTACAAAGGAATAAAGCTCATAACCAGTGAAAAAAAAGTTTTATAAAGTGATGATGGAAACTCGCATTACATTAAAACCAATTGAGACCCGACCAGAGGTGTATCTTAGCAAAATGAAGGATAGCTGAATTTTCGAGGAATACCTCTTATGGAAACCTTTCAGATAATGAATCTAGTGAGTTAGAAATTCGGAGACTTTTTAATATCTCTGGGATCGCCAAAATTTATTATTAATTTCACCGGCAATTGACTGGGTAGTTCACGATTACAGATTGATTTTTTTTAAAGAATCCAAATGTCAGTAGATCTCTAATGCCCATTTTTAATACGTAATTCCATATCTCTGGTAAATGTATTTTTGCATTTAACTTTTTCCATTTTCACATGCTATCCACGTGCTATATGCAGAACTTAAAGTAGTTGCCTTAGAACATCATTCCACTTATAATAAACTAATAAACTATATTTTCTTAAAAAACGAACATAATTTGTTATGGAGTATATTTTTGAGTTTTAGATCTCTATTAATCAAGAGTGCAGAGCTAGATTTTTTTTCTCAATTAAATTTCATTAAATAATTCAGGATTGAGTTTGGCATGAAGGTATCTGAGGCTTCTGCGTCAAGTACTCTTAATTTCCTTTTCCCCAAAATTAAGATTATTCCACTAATTATTTTAATATGTGTATCAACCAAAAATTTCATGGTCTCAACAAACTTCCTATTTTGAAAAAGGAAAGTCTTCTTTTCTTTATGTTACTCGTTTGGACTTAAGGGGTCTATCCTGAAAAGCAAAATCATGAATAATGCAGTAACAGTCCCTGTGCTCCATAGAAGCGGGTCTTTTGTAATATTCAGGAGCTCACCCATTATCAGCAATAAAGCTCCAACTAACAATAAAATATGAACTTTTTTTTCCAATGTACTAATCCCCCATTAATTATCTTTTTGAGCTTGTAAATTCTTAACTATTGTTTAAGGCTTAAAACCCAAATCCCTATTTATAATTGTTCTTCTTCATTATCTATTTTTTCATAAGGAATTTATTCCTTCGCCAAACTTCAATAGAAATCAAAGTTATATTTTTAAACAAATCGGCCTCAGGACCTGAAAATAATTTTAGTTCGAAGACTGAATTCAAAAANNATATATCAATGAACGAAAAAAATTCAAATGTTTATAATTTGGTACAATAAAATATCATTCTATTAATTATAAAATTTTTTAGGCATATTGGAGGAAAAAATCGCAGTGTTTAAGCCATTATAGCATAAGATATAATAAAACTCAGTTCCAAAATGAACATGAAATTTTTTGAATAACAAGCATAAACAAATAAAAGTACTTTTCACCTATATTTTTTGACTATTAATTTTATCATTACCTTGGTAGGAAGGTTGTCCTATATTTGGTTTTTAAAAAACCGTTCCAAAACTAATCAGTTTATTGCCATTGAAAACTCAACTGTGACCTTGATCATGGATGTTAAATTGACTTTTTAGACAATTCTACTGCCCAACGAATTGGTTGGTTAAATTGGCAGAAATAGTAAATAAATCTTGTAGTATAGATATTAACAAACATTTTTTTCATCGCTACTATCCTCAGAGGATTTCGATAAATCTCTGATTTTCACGAATCAGATTATATACCATTTATAAGTATATGCCAAAATTTAAAGGTTTATCGAAATCCTCCTCAGTATATCCGGTAAAAAAGCTGCAACTTTTCGCTAAGATGATGATGGAATTTTAGCTTTAAAAGCTTGGGTCATATCAAAAAAACGAGATGTTGTTGCATGGAATCAACAAGTAACTATTGAGCTCTATTTATGCTTCATTGATAAAGTATCATATCTGTAGTTGGAAATGCTCGAGATATGAAAGCTTTTAACCATAAAAAGAAGAGGTGGATTCATAATTCATTGCAAAATTTGCACCTATAACATCATTCATCCATCAAGAGTTTACCCTAAAAATCA
>PMJC01000117.1:13542-13688 GCA_003157235.1 Methanosarcina sp. | reverse complement strand
CAAATTTTCAAAAGCAGAGTTGATGATTTTTTTAAGGTTTGCAATTTCCTGCTTGTCAAGTTCTAAATCAGTCTGTCTTTTTGTGAGGTAACGCAGTACCTCCTTTGGAGCAGGCCCACCAACAACTTTCCTTCTCTTTATGCTTG